>JAAZZZ010000023.1 GCA_014238985.1 Gammaproteobacteria bacterium | reverse complement strand
TTTTATGCAGTTTTATGTTGCTGAGAATCGATTGTCATGTAAATTAATACAGCGTTCAGCCGATGCTTTTTTAGGTGTGCCCTTTAATATTGCTTCCTATGCGTTGCTGACTCATATGGTGGCAGCGCAATGTGATTTAATTCCTGATTGTTTTATTTGGTCAGGAGGAGACTGTCATATCTATCATAATCATTTTGAGCAGGTTAAAATGCAGTGTATGCGAAAGCCTCATTTATTACCTCAGCTTAAATTAAATCAACAGGTGAAAGATTTATTCGATTATCAATATCAGGATATCGAACTGTGTCATTATCAGGCACATCCACACATCTCTGCTAAAGTTGCTGTGTAAATATTAAGTAATTTTGCGTAATGCACAACCTCGAGGTTTAATGTGCCTGCGCGTCAATGCTCCACTGTTTTTAGCGATAATCTGGTCAATTAAAATTTCGTGTTGTTTAGAGTATTTTAATGTGAGGTGAATCATGATCGGTTGTGTGAGTGCTAAGCTATCAGCTGCATAGATTATTTTAGCAGGGATATTAACATGCCAGGTTTGTTGTTGATCATCGCGGATGCCTGGGTGAGCTTCTCCAGTCTCTCCTAATTGAATGTGAGTAGACAAGTCATGTGAAATAATGGTTTGAATATTTCCAGATTGCTGAAGTGCTTGTTTAAAATGAGTCCAGCCTGTGCTTGAAAAGAATTTTCGATAAGGCTGCCAGTATGTTTTGGGGTCATCCCGAAAGGAGAATGACAAAATGGGCACAATTTTGTGTGCAGCCCATTGAATCAGTTGTTTGGGTTGTTGAGTCTCTGAAGGTGTCTGGATGTCTGGTGCTGCATGGGCATTGAGCATGCTCATGCAGAGTATCAGTGAAAATGTAATCCATCGTTTACAATACTTCATGATTTTCTCCTGGTGTCCAATACATTTAAAACTCAGTCGTGCATCGCAAGCATACCTTGCAACAGTTTAATGGCTTGATAGAGCTGAAAATCTTGATGTGCAAGTTCTCGATTAAGGTGTTGATCAAGCTTGGTTTTGATTGCTTTGGCAGTATTAGATTTTTTGGGTTTAGATTTCAGATGACGATACAATTGGCTTTCATCGATAAAATCACTCACCGACTGTGTTGTTTCGGATTTAGGTAATGTGCGATAGGGTACAAGGACATCAGGTATGATGCCTTTAGCTTGAATCGTATGGCCTCGTGGCGTGTAGTATAGCGCTGTCGTGATTTTAATTGCTGAAGTTGGTGTAGTGGGAATGACGGCTTGTACAGAACCTTTACCAAAAGTTTTAGTGCCAAGGGTGATACCACGATTATGCTCTGCGAGGGCACTGGCTAAAATTTCTGAAGCTGAAGCTGAACCGCTATTGATCAGGACAATGATCGGTGTGCCTTTCAAGAGATCACCTGGGGTTGCTTTAGCAATCGTATTCATAGATTTTTTTCGGCCCACTGTGCTTACAATAGTGCTATTATCTCCAAGGTTGTTAGCATCAAGAAATAAATCACTGATTTCAATTGCAGCATTTAATGTGCCGCCTGGATTATTACGTACATCTAAAATGAAGCCTTTAAGTGGAGAGGTAGCTGTTTTTTTAAGTTGAGTGATTGCGGTTTTGATCTCATTGAGCGTGTTTGTTCCAAAGACTGCAATACGAACATAAGCAATATCATTTGTGACTAGGCGGGACTTGATGGATTTAATTTTAATTATTTCCCGGGTTAATGTGATTTTTTTGGGGCGTTTTTTCTGTGCTTTAAATACAGTAATTTTAACTTTGCTACCAGCTTTGCCCAATAATAAATTCACAGCTTTTTCTGGGCCAATGTCTTTAATAAAATGATTGTTGATTTTTAAAATGATATCACCTGGTTCTATATTTGCTTTTGCTGCGGGTGTTCCGTCAAATGGGCTAATGACTTTGAGCAGTCCATTTTCTGGAATAATTTGTATGCCAATGCCAGCATAATGCCCTGCAGTTTTAGAGTTCAAAGCTCTAAAGCTTGACATATCAAGGTAAGTGGAGTGTGGGTCTAATCCATTGAGCATGCCTCGAATGGCGTTTTCGAAGAGTGTTTTATAGTCTGTCGGTTTAACATAATAGTGTTGAATTTGTGCCATGACGATTGCAAAATGCTCAACATCTTTTTGACTCATGATGTTTTTTTCTTTGGACGCTGCTGCAAGTGAAGTGATGCTGATGAATAAAACAGCGAAAACAAAGCATACTTTCTTGAGAGACAACATGATATACAAATCCTTTGTAGTTGCGTTTTGTGAACATTCATCGTCACGAAAACAGCATACTTGATTTTGATCTTAGAAGGCAATCTTTTATCAAAGCTAAAGTGATTTAAGTAATGAGTTCCCTGTGATTTCGTGAGGAATAGGGAGGTCCAATAAAGCTAATATCGTGGGGGCTATATCTTGAAGGGATCCACCTGATTGGCAGGTATAGGTATTGGGTCCTATATAGAGGAAGGGGACGAGGTTGTTGGTGTGTGCAGTGATAGGTGCTTGTGCTGTGCCCATGTGTTCTGCGTTACCGTGATCTGCAGTGATTAAGCAGTGAGTGTCAGATTCAAGCACTGCTTTTTCTAAGTCTCTCAGGCAGTGATCAATGCTTTCAACAGCTTGAATGGTTTGAAGCAATTTGCCAGTGTGCCCAACCATATCTGCATTGGCAAAATTAGCAATGATGAGGGCATGGTCGCGATTTTTAAGTGCGGTAATCAGTGTCTTCGTGAGCGATTTTAGACTCATAGCTGGGGTGAGATCATAGGTCTTGACTTTAGGTGAGGGGATCAAAATTTTTTCCATATTTGGGTAGAGGGTTTCCTGACCACCGTCCATGAAAAATGTTACGTGTGCATATTTTTCTGTTTCTGCCAGCCTAAGCTGTTTCAATTGATGATCTTCAATGATAGCTCCGAGCGTATTTTTTAATGTTTTAGGTGGAAATAAGGATTGAGTATGTGTTGGGGCATAGGGATAGTGCGTCATACTATATAATGCGCGCAGCGGTTTAATTGGACGTTGAAAATGGGTGAATGTTGGCATCCCAATGGCTTGAATGAGTTGGTGCATGCGATCGGATCTGAAATTAAAACAGAGTACGGTATCGTGACTGTTCAATGGTTGAGCATGGTGTAAGGCAATGGGTGTGACGAATTCATCGGTTTCACCACGTTGATACGCTTGATGTAATGCTGTAAGTGCACAGTCAGCTTGGGGTTGAGATTCTGTCAAAGTGCGATAGATCAATTGGGTTCTCTCCCAACGTTGATCCCGATCCATAGCCCAAAACCGTCCGGAAATACTAGCAAGTTGAACATGTTGAGTGTTTTTGAGGCGCGTTTGGATTGTATCTAAATGACTGTGTGCTGATTGAGGGGGCGTATCTCGGCCATCCAAAAAAGCATGGATCAGTGTATGACAACCTGATTTTTCCGCAATTTCGATTAAAGCCCAAAGATGTTCTTCGTGGCTATGCACACCCCCTGCAGAAAGTAATCCCATCAAATGTAGCGTTCCATTGTTCTGAATTGTTTGCATGAGCAGAGATTGAAGTCGTGCATGATCAGCAAATTGTCCAGATTGAATGCTTTGATTAATGTTCAATAGATCTTGCGGAACCAAACGTCCTGCACCCATATGTAAATGGCCTACCTCAGAATTTCCGGGTTGCCCTTCAGGTAAGCCGACTGCTGTACCAGATGCTGAGAGCAAAGTATGAGGGTGCTGCTGACGTAAATGATCCCAATGAGGCGTATGTGCTTGTAGAATAGCATTACCTTCAAATTGATCAGAATGTCCCCATCCATCTAAAATGAGGAGTAATGTAGGGTGCTTGATTTGCATCAGTGACATCAATGTGAGTTCAGGTTGAGCATAGCATTTGATGTTATGAAAGTCATCTAGAGCCAAAGCAACAAGAACAAGCTGATCAAGATATACGAGATTTAAAACGCTTAAGGCTTACGGGTATGATCATATTGTTTGTTAGGCGAGAATATGTTAGAGTCCAGAGAATGAACTTTTGTCGGTGTTTATTGATTTTATTGTAGTGTATTTGATTATTTTAGGTCTTAAGTAGACAGCATGAGATGACCCTTAGTGAGTTAATCTGTTGGTTTCAAACCTAAAGAATCTTGTGGAGGAAAAAACGGTGAGTGTTAAGAAGCAGATTATTAGGCGTGAAATTGATGCAGCTGGTCTAGCTAACCTTGAAGAAAAGGGTTTAGATAGCTTGTTGCCGTCGATTTATGCTGCCCGTGGTGTTAAATCAATTGACCAGATTCATTATACCCTAAAGAATTTAATTTCTTTTGAAGCCTTAAAGGGTGTAAAGCAGGCAAGTGAAAAAATTGTTGAGATGGCAGAGCAACAGAAATCTATCGTTGTAATAGGTGATTTTGACACAGACGGTGCAACCGCTGTTGCGGTGATGATGCTTGCAATGCGACAGTTTGATTTTAAAAATATCAATTTTGTTGTGCCCAATCGATTTGAGCATGGTTATGGTTTGAGTCCAGAAATCATTGATTTAGCTGTTGAGCGCCATCAACCAGCATTGATTATCACTGTTGATTCAGGCATAAAAGATGTAGAAGGTGTCGCACATGCGAATCATTTAGGTATAGAAGTGATTGTGACAGATCATCATATGCCAGGAGACGTTTTGCCTGAAGCAGCCGTTATTGTGAATCCAAATGCGCCAGACAATGCTGAATTTCATAGCAAAGCAATGGCTGGAGTGACGGTTGCTTTTTATGTCATGTTAGGTGTTCGAGAAGTATTACGACAAAAAGATTGGTTTGTCATACGAGACATGCCTGATCCAAATATGGCTGAGTTAATGGATTTAGTTGCATTAGGCACTATTGCTGATGTTGTTCCATTGGACCAAAATAATCGTATTATCGTTTTTCAAGGGTTGATGCGTATTCAAAAAGGGCGAGGACGTATTGCGCTCAAAGCTTTATTTGCAGTTGCGCAACGCAATACGACTGACGCTACTTCTAGTGATTTAGGATTTGCCATTGCACCACATTTAAATGCTGCAGGGCGGCTTAAAGATATTGAAATAGGCATACAATTATTGATCACTGATGATCCTGAAAAAGCTGATTTATTAGCAGCGCAGTTGCATGACTTAAATTTAGAACGACGTCAAATTGAAATGGGCATGCAGAAAGAAGCTTTAGATATTGTTAAAGGATTTAAGGTGCCTGTATCTGATTTGCCAGCAGGTTTGTGTTTATATGATCCGAATTGGCACCAGGGGATTGTGGGTATTTTAGCCTCACGTATGAAAGACCAATTTTTACGTCCTACCATCATCTTAACACGGCATACGGAGGGCCAACTTAAGGGTTCTGCGCGTTCCATTAGCAACTATGATATTCGAGCTATGATTGCTGATATTGCCCAAGAACATCCAGATATTGTTTTAAAACATGGTGGGCATAAAACAGCAGCTGGACTCACAATCACTGAATCTGGGTTTGAATGTTTTAAAACAGCTTTTGAAGCAACTGCTCAGCGTGTATTATCAGCAGGGTTGCCTGATATTACAATTAAAACAGATGGTGAATTGCCAGCCCAACGTTTGACGCTTGATGTTGCACGGATGATTCGAGAAGCAGGGCCATGGGGCCAAAAATTTACAGAACCCTCGTTTGAAGGCGAATTTAATATTGTTGAGCAGCGTATTGTGGGGCAACGACATTTGAAAATCGGACTTCAACCAGTGGAGGGTTATGAAATCATCAATGGCATTGCCTTTAATGTTGATTTAGAGGAATGGCCGAATGAAACGTGTTCACGTGTTCGTTTAGTCTATCGTCTTGATGTTAACGAGTATCGTGGTATGTCTCAACTTCAATTAATCATTCAATATCTTGAGCCCGTAAGCTCAGCTGCCGATGAAGAAACTGATGATGCTCAGGGAGGGGGAACAGCCTCAATGGGTCAAGAAGAGCGTGTCGATTTCGCCGCAGTTTAATCAAGCCTCTGTTGCTGTAGCGCCCATGATGGGTTATACAGATCGACATTTTCGAGTATTGATGCGAATGCTTGCGCCTCGGGCATTGATTTACACGCAAATGTTGACAGATGAAGCTGTGATTCGTGCTCAATCTTATACACAACTATTTGGTATAGATCATCAACTTGGAGGGGTTGTATTGCAATTGGGCGGTTGTTGTCCAGAGCGTTTAGCCATGGCAGCCCGTGTTGCCGAATCCTATGGGTACGATGCAATTAATTTAAATGTGGGTTGTCCAAGTAAAAAGGTTCAATTGGCCAATATGGGGGCTTGTCTGTTTAAGACCCCTGATATTGTTGCGCGCTGTCTTGAAGCGATGAAAAAGGTGATCAACATTCCCATCACTGTGAAGACGCGTATCGGTGTGGATGATTGGGATCAATTGGAACATGCTGTTGATTTTATTGAACCTGTTTTAGCTGCAGGTTGTGATGGTTTTATTATTCATGCACGCAAAGCTTGGCTTAAGGGGCTTAGTCCTGCCCAGAATCGCTCTATTCCAAAGCTTAATTATGCACGGGTCTTAGCATTACAGCAGTATTTTTCAAAGGCTCATATGGTGATCAATGGTGGAATTCATCGTTATGATCAAGGGATGCATTGGCTTCAAAAATTTCCTCAGATCATGGTGGGTCGTCAAGCGCCGCGTCAGCCACAACTCATTGCGCAGTTGGCAGTACAATCCGATGGCCCTGTTAAATGTGCCCCAACGCTCATCAAATATTTAAAATATGTTGAGCAGCAGCTTTCAAGTACGCCAGTACATCATATGCTAAGACATTGTTTGGGATTATATCAAGGCTATCCTGCTGCAAGGTATTGGCGCACGAAAGTCAATGAGTCTATGTGTCAGGGGCAGCAGGTTGATTTTGATGCGCTCATCAGTCTTGCAGATCAATATGACAAACACATATAAGCGTTTTCAATTTTGTCACTATCTTTAAAATTTCAGGTTATTGCCTCTATAGTGTTTTTTAAAAAATGGGTGCTTTTAAAGCGATAGGGTAGTAAATCGTTAAAGGGTAACGAGTGAGTGCGCAATGCGGTTTCATCATCTCGGTAGACCATATGGGCCTGTGTTGTGTCGATCATGTGATCGCTGATACGTTGTCGACAAATTCCACAAGGAGGAATGGCTTCTTCTGTGCTGGCAATAACCATAATATCTTGTATTTGACGTGCGCCGTTTAAAATCATTTGAGACAGCGCTCCACCTTCAGCACAGATAGATGCTCCAAAGCTTGAGTTTTCACAGTTACAGCCTATAAAGAATTGATCGTCGGGTGTTCGGATACAGCTGCCGACAAAAAATTGGGAGAATGGAGCATGCGCATTTAACATGGCGTCTTTAGCATATTTATACATGGAGGCTAACAGTGAGTTTGTATTGAGCAGCGGATCAGAAGATTGCATCTGTTAGGGCCCCCTCTATGAAGTGATAGGTCAGGGTTATTCAGGCTTTTTCTGACTGCTGTCAGCTTCAGTGCCTGTTTTTGTCATCAAATCTGTGCTGCGTTTTTCGTAACGTGCTGCAAAGCGATCAATCTTGCCAGCTTTTGAAATTTTGCGTTTACCAGTATAAGCTGGATGACAGTTGTAGCATAATTCAATTCTAAGTTCTTCAGATTGATAGCTTGACACCACGTCGAATTTATTGTTACAGCCGCCACAAAGTACATGAACGGTTTGTGTCGCAGGATGAATAGATTGTGCCATGAATGAGCCCTTTTCATCAGTTCATATGAAGCCGGTAGGCTATATTAAAATCACTCAAGGGTCAAGGGAATCTGATGAGTAGGTGTGAGAATCTTTAAAGATAAATACAATTGATAGAGATAAAGGAGAATGCGTCTAACTGGGTATGCGTAGCATATGGGGACTTGACATTAAGAATTTCAAAGTCATATACTGAGGTATTAGAGAAGCATGAATAATCTAAAAAAACACTTATATAACAGTATATTTCTCATTAATATTACATTTTTAAACAATATAGGTCTGGAGGTAGTATGCAAGAGTCTCAAATAAGACAGGGTACATCCTGGTTTAATATCAATGGATTACCATGGATTATGGTTGGGCTCGGTGCCTTATTTTATTCGTATGAGTCTTTGTTGAGACAATCTCCCAGTGTCATGAATGCCGAGCTGATGCACCATTATCACATTGGTGCAGGAAATTTTGCTCACTTAGTAGCTTATTACTATTATATTTATGCACCGATGCAGTTATTTGTTGGTTTACTGATGGATAAATATGGCCCCAAACGCTTGTTAACTTTTGCTGCATTTGCGTGTGCTTTAGGATCATATTTGTTTGTGGCTTCTGATCACTTATTGCTCGCTGAAGCAGGTCGATTTATAGTGGGGCTAGGTTCATCTTTTGCTTTTGTAGGCGTTTTAAAATTAGCGACATTATGGTTACCATCAGAACGCTTTGCGATTGTATCTGGGTCTGCCATGTCACTTGGAATGATTGGGTGTTTATTTGGTGATGTAGGGCTTACAAGCATTGTAGACCATATTGGTTGGAGATCAGCCTCTTATTATGCCTCTTTGTTTGGTGTCATCATTGCATTATTTATGTTCTTTATGCTTAAAGATGCAGCACAAAAGACCTCTAAAGTTCAGCGTAATACGGAGACGTTACGTATTGTAGATTTGCTGGCAGCCTTTGCAAGGCTGGTTAAAAATCCTCAAATTTGGATTAATGGATTTATCGGTTGTTTGATGTGGTTGCCGATTTCAATTTTTGCTGAAACTTGGGGTGTTTTTTATTTAGAAAATGTTCATCAATTATCACGAAATGTTGCTGGAGATGCGTGTTCAATGGTATTTTTAGGGTGGGCAGTGGGAGGGCCCATTGTAGGCTGGTTATCTGATCGTATTCAACAAAGACGTATATTGATGACTTTGGGCGCTGCTGTGGCAGCGATCATGATTTCTATTGTGCTTTATTTCCCGGGTTTGGATCGAGTTTTCTTATTTCCAATATTGTTTTTATTTGGTTTGTTCAATAGTACACAAGTCATTGTATTTGCAGTGGGACGGGAGCTGAGCACAAACAGTGCGGCAGGCACTGCATTAGCATTGACGAATATGTTGGTGATGTTTGCAGGCGTGATTCAACCTGTTTCTGGAGTTTTACTGGATTGGATATCATCAAAATCTCATATGGCACAGGGTGCTCTTGGATATAGTCACTTTGCTTATGAAGTGGCACTGTCAATATTGCCAATTGGATTATTATTAACTGTGGTATTGTCATTTTTCTTAAAAGAGA
>JAAZZZ010000239.1 GCA_014238985.1 Gammaproteobacteria bacterium | reverse complement strand
TTATTTTTCCAGTGTTAAATGAAGAGGATCGCGCGAGTTTGGAGGGAGCACCTTTATCGGTTTTAGATCCATTATGGATTCAACAGCATTTTGCGCGTTATCAAGCTGATAAAATTGTGATCGGGGTGGTGCAGCAGCAGGACACAGGATGGAAAATTGATTGGACAGACTTGAGTGCAGAGGGGCCTGTTCAATGGAGTGTGACCGGAGATCAACTGAATCCATTATGGGTACAGCTGGTGGATCATATGGCCGATATAATTGCAACGCATGATGCCGTGGTCCCAACAGAATCAACGGATACAGCGATTGATATTCGTATGACGGGTATACACAGTTTACAAGACTATGCAGCATTGACCTCATCATTGAATGCTTTGCCAGTGGTGTCCAATTGTCAAGTACAGCAATTGGAAGGAGATCGATTGATTCTGTCATTACAGGTGGCAGGAGGCGGGCGTGCGTTAGCACATGCAGTTGCACATGATACACACCTTCGAAACGCATCATACTGTTGTTTCACAAATGGAACCGTCACACGGCGCTGTGCTCGTAAAGAATACCGATCTAAAACATCTAAATATCCAAAAACACAATGTTCACAGCGGCTTAAATGCGTCAAAATATATTGACTTGCTTGAACCGTCAGTTCAAAACCACGTTGATGCGCACGCTGAATGAGGGCCATTTTGAGATCAACTTCAGATAAAGATTGTAAAGGAAAAATCCATCCACTCACCAATCGAGAACGTAAATCTGGAAGCTTCACCGCAATACGATCAGGTGCCATTGAGACACTGAGCAACAACCGCCCATGACCCAGCACAATCATCTCATTATATAAATGAAATAAAGCATTTTCCCATGCAGGCTGACCAAACACCTGATCCACATCATCTAGACACACCACATCATGTGTTTGTAAGTCCTCTAGAATAGAGGGCATATATTTGGATGCATTGGAACAATTCAAATAAAAGACGCGGCATGTTTTCAATAAAACAGCGTGACACACCGCATGAAGCAAATGCGTTCGACCCGAGCCCCAAGCACCCCAACAGACACAAAAACGCTCATCTGCCTGCCCTGCAGCCCAACGCTGAAGTGCCTCAACAATCCAAGCATTT
>JAAZZZ010000238.1 GCA_014238985.1 Gammaproteobacteria bacterium | reverse complement strand
ATTTAAAAGAACACTTAAAACAAGACGCAACGCTTGAGCAGTATACCGAATCCATCCATTTTGCACTTACCTCTGCTGACGTCAATAACCTTGCCTATGCCTTGATGCTCAAAGAAGCTAAACAACACTGTATTTTACCTACTCTAACCAAGCTCTATCAGCAATTAAGCAGTTGCATTAAAATGAGCCAATCGCTCCCCATGCTGGCCCGCACGCACGGACAACCAGCCTCCCCCACCACACTGGCTAAAGAACTTTCGGTATTTTCGACACGACTTAAACGGCAAATTCATCAATTAGAAAACATGCCAATTTTAGCAAAATGTAATGGTGCAGTCGGTAACTTCAATGCCCATCATGTTGCATATCCTGATGTAGACTGGCAAGGATTTTCATTCGGTTTCATTCAAAATTTCGGACTCGAACCCTCACCCCTGACAACACAAATTGAACCACATGATACCCTGGCTGAGCATGCGGACTTGTTATGTCGTATTAATACTATTTGCATTGATTTAGCACGAGATATTTGGGGTTATATTAGCCTTAACTATTTCACACAACAGATTCAATCAGGACAAATTGGTTCCTCTACGATGCCACATAAAATCAATCCTATTAATTTCGAAAATGCGGAAGGCAACTTTGGCCTGTCAAATGCGCTACTCACGCACATGGCTAGGAAACTACCTTGTTCTCGCTGGCAACGTGATTTGACAGACTCCACAGTCCTTCGAAACTTAGGTGTGGCCCTGGGACATGCTCAACTGGGCTACCATAGCCTTATTCTGGGGCTTTCACATATTCAGCCTAATGCCCAAGCCCTGAGCACTGACCTTAATCAACATTGGACGGTGCTGGCTGAAGCGCTACAAACCATCATGCGTCAACATGGCATTGATCAAGGGTATGAACAACTAAAGCTCTTAACTCAAGAGGTTGATTTTACTAAAGAAAAATACATAAACTTCGTTCAAAGCCTTCACCTGCCCGATCCTGTAAAATCACAACTCATGACACTCACACCGGATACTTATATCGGACTTGCAAAGACACTTGAACACACACAAGACCTCACTCAACCTGAATAAAATCCCCAAACAGCTCGATTATGCTAGACGTAATGTTGTGTATTACGCCTC
>JAAZZZ010000237.1 GCA_014238985.1 Gammaproteobacteria bacterium | reverse complement strand
TTTTTCATTGCGGAGAATAGCACCTGCGCCACGAATTGCTTCAGAAATCAGAAAGGTATTGCCGTCTACTTTTGGATATAAAGCGGTGGGATGAAATTGAACAAAATGCAAGTTTTCAACCTGAACTTTTGCACGATAGGCTGCTCCTAGGCCATCGCCCGTTGCTGCATTTGGATTGGTCGTATGCGCATATACCTGCCCAGCACCACCTGTAGACAATACCGTCAATTGAGAAGTGATTTTGATAATCTCCTCGTCCTTAATAGAAATCACATAAGCACCATAACAACGTCCGTGCTTTTCTCCCTGAAGGTGGTGATCGGTAATCAAATCGACCAATGAGTAGTTTTCGAAAAATTGAATATTGTCATGGGCTCTAGCTTTTGCAATCAGTGCATTTTGAATGTGCAAACCTGATTGATCTTTGTGATGCACTATGCGCTTGGCCGAGTGCCCTCCTTCTTTTCCAAGATGAAGCGACGCCCCACTTTTATCAAAATCAGCGCCCCAATCTATCAATTCTTGTACCCGTAAAGGTCCTTCACGAACAACAAAATCTACAACCTTGGGGTCTGATGTGTAATCACTAGCACGCAATGTGTCTTCAACGTGATCGGCATAAGAGTCATTAATAAAATTGGAAACTACGGCGATACCCCCTTGCGCGTATTTGGTGTTGCTCTCCAGCAAATCACGCTTGGATATCATGATGATTTTTTTGTCTGGACATTGATTTGCCAAGCGGACTGCATAACTCAATCCTGCAATACCCGTTCCAATAACCAATACGTCTGCATGCATATTATGACAAAGCTAACATCCTATCAATGTGTGCTTTTGCAGCAGCCATCAAAGAAGGGTCTAGATTAATTTCGGGTAGCTCGTGCTTTAGGCACAAATAAAGTTTTTCGAGTGTATTAAGCTTCATAAAACCACATTCACTGCAAGCACACGTATCGTCAGAAACGGGTGCCGGAATAAAAGTTTTTTGAGACGCACGTTTTTTCATTTCGTGTAAAATACCCGCTTCCGTAGCCACAATGTAGGTATCTGCATTATCCTCTTGTACAAAGTTTAGCAATCCAGAAGTACTGCCGATATAGTGTGCAATATCCAATACTTGTGATTCGCTTTCGGGATGCGC
>JAAZZZ010000236.1 GCA_014238985.1 Gammaproteobacteria bacterium | reverse complement strand
CGAGCACCGCTAAACTTATTTACATGTACAGTGGAGCACAGATCTTGGAGCTTGAAGCTTGCGGCTTGAAGCTTGATCCTTTATGCTTGGGGCTTGATGCTTGTCGCTTGTGGCTTAATAGACTTGGCGCTTGAAGCTTGAGGCTTGGAGCTTGTTGCTTGAGGCTTGCTGCTTTGGCCCGGATCCGGCGCACGCTCGCACTCACCGTCGTGAGCTCTTAAGCTAATGGCCTGATCCGATTTATCCCTAGGGATTCTGTAAAATTTTGGATGTTTGAAAACGTGTGTCATGCTAGTGTTTACCATATTCTATATTTTTTACCAGCGGGTCCCAACAAGCTCTACAGCTGCCGCATTCATTGTTATTGTCAGGTGCTGGACATGTTCTAGATTTTGTCGAGACTGTCGACGTGTTGGCCCAGCTCTTGACTGGTCCCTGGTCCACCATCGGTGATGAGAAGCGCACAACTAAATTTTTAGGCGCGTCCTGCATGTGGTCCTTGATCCATGCTTCACGGGTTGGCATCCAGTGTCTAACTGAAGGTGATAGTTTGCAAACTTCATAAATTTTTTTAAGATGAGCTTCGTCCTGCACGTCGCCTGAATCGTGCCATCTGAACACGTCCGGCTTCTTGCTGTTGATCAGTGTTGCCATTGCTTCAACCCATTGCGGGTGAGCTATTGCCTTCAGGCGCTTGTATTGCGCTTCTTGTACAACTTTAAACATGTAACAATTTTTTAAAGCGTAACACTCTGAACAAACTGAATTAGGTATGAGTCTGAGCTTCGAGCCAGTCTTGCATTCTTTGGCGGGAATACCAATTGCCCAGCCCGGCATCTTTGACGGTTTACTTAGCCCTCCAACCAGGGCCCATGCTTCACTTTTCATATTATCCTTTCAAACTTATTTTTGTTAATTCCATCTCTGATTGCTCCTTGAGCTTATCAAGATGATTTAATGTTACATCAACTTTGTGTCGAATATGTGTATCACTGTGACTGATTCGGTCCAGGTACTGGATAACGTCCTGAAGTGTTTCTTGTTGTATTTGTATTAATTCAATTGTTTTTTCCATGTTTATTTCTCCTTTAGTTTATAGGATACAGTATCATTGTAATATAATCTTGTCAACTATAAAGCTTGACGCTTGGCGCTTGCTGCTTGATGCTTGTAGC
>JAAZZZ010000235.1 GCA_014238985.1 Gammaproteobacteria bacterium | reverse complement strand
AGATGCTGTCAAATCCTTGGGTTCGGCGCTCTCAGCTGCGGGCATGTTTTTGTGGTTTTTGCTCAGAGAAGCTGCTCACTTCGGATTGCAGGGTATGCTTGGTGTTTTGGCATTGATGCGTGAAGCTTTCATGCCATTTGGCAATGCATCGGGGCAGATAGCTAAAGACTTGTATGAGATGGCGCTTAAACCACTTGTTGGCGTTATTTGGTTTTGTGTGCAGTGTGTGGGTCAATTCTTGAGGTGGTGCGGTTATAAAATAGGCCAGGGATGGGATTCAATTTCACAAAAATGTGGAGATCTATGCAGAAATATGTGGCGTGTGTTGGAAAATTATTTATCGGATATAGGTGTATTCTCTATGGGTGTAGGTGTGATCACGTTTGCTGGTGCGACAATGGGGGGCTCCTCTATAGTTATATCAATTGTTCTGATGGGGTTAGGTCTGCTCGCATTGGGTATGGCGTTATTCACTGAAAATATCACTGATGGCATGAAGCGTGCTAGAGAGGGAGAAAGCACTGTCGCGGGCGCAGTGCAGAGGCATCGTAATGATTCAGTCATGGGCCCTAATATACGAGATTCTAATTTTAGGCTCACAGGTCCGGACGTAGGCTCGGCTCCTGAGCTTCTTGGGGTAGTAGCAGGCGGTACCTTGGGTGATGATCAGCTGGTTGTTTCAGCTGACCCCTGTGAAGCTGTGTTTGTGTCTGTTCAGGATTTTGATAGTGTTGGATCTACAGTGCTTGGTAGTGGTGCTGGTGCTGAGCCTGCTGCTGGTCCCAAGAAGAAGCCTGCAGTTGCGCCTGTAAGATCCAGCAGCATGACTTCTCCTTCTGCTCATCAGGCTTCTGTGCCCGCACCACTACGACGAGCAGCAAAGGGTGATGGATTTACAGTGCCTGGTAGTAGTGGTGCTGATGATAAGGCGGATCCGCCTCGTGGGCCCATGAGCGGCCCTGTAGAGGATTGAACATAAATTCTATATTTTGATCTATAGAAAAATCAGAGCAACACAGAGCGCGTGTTGCATCAGGTGCATCGTTCGCATTTTAGGTCACTGTCAGTGATGATGGCATTAAAATAGACGTTGTTTATTTTTTTAAAAAAGACAATTTTATTAGTTGAATAGTATAGATTAAATATCTATATAGAAAATTATTATGGCAACAGTAAATGTAACAGACGAAA
>JAAZZZ010000234.1 GCA_014238985.1 Gammaproteobacteria bacterium | reverse complement strand
ATAGATGGCATGTATCAACTGGTAAAACAGTTAAAGTAAAAGATGGTTACGATAATCTTGTAAGTTATTGGACTAAGTTTGAGCCCGTAGCTCTGAACAAGGAATATATCAAATACAAAGACAAACACGAAAAACACGCTGAGGTTAAGATGATCAGCCAACTTGGAAAGATGTTGACTAAAAACTTTGGCGCTGACAACGTCATGATGCATGGTGCTGACGTCAAAAAGAAAGCAAACTAATGACAAAAAAATACAGAGTATCATTAAGCGTTGATGAAGAGCACGTTAAAAGATTTGATTTAACTTTTGATGCAGAAGACGAACAGGACGCTGAAGCTCAGGCCATGATGGAAGTTAAACAAAATGCCGGAGACTATTTCACAGCATATGCAGATGAAGAGAATTAAACACAACGACTTAACACACTATTTCTTGCGGCCGCATTCAGAGCTGCCGCAAGCGTACCTGGCCAGCTGTGAAGAGTTTTTTAAAAGTATTAAAATTAAATTTACATATTTGAAGCCGCAAGCTTCAAGCAGCAAGCGCCAAGCGACAAGCTGCAAGCAACAAGCACTTGACAAAACAGCATTATAAGATTATATAAGATTTAGAAAGAGAGGACACTATGAATTTAAAAGAAGCTAAAGAAATAACTGGCGGCCTAAGCTCACCATCTAAAATGCCCGGCTACGCCTACAACCTGCCAGCCTGGAGATGTATCACCGGAGTGAAGCTCCAAGCCGTGGAAGGTTCTGTCTGTTCAGGCTGCTACGCCATGAAGGGCCGGTATAGATTTAAAAATGTAAAAGATGCGCTCAACCGTAGGTTGAATTCTTTAAACCATCCGCAATGGGTGGAAGCGATGACAGTACTTGTCAGTCACTACAGCCGAGCGGTCCCCTTCTTCAGGTGGCATGACTCAGGAGACCTGCAAGGAGCTGATCATCTTAAGAATATATTCGAAGTGTGCAACGCCACACAGCAGGTGCAGCACTGGATGCCCACGCGGGAAGTGAAGCTATTAAGACTCATGCAACCTGAGGTTGTACCAAAAAATTTAATTATTCGTGTGTCCTCGCATATGATAGACCAGCGGCCAGTCAAGTTCTGGCCTCATACGTCGACTGTAGTCCGGGCTGGTAAAACATGCCCGGCTCAGGAACAAGGAAACCAATGCGGCAGCTGTAGACG
>JAAZZZ010000233.1 GCA_014238985.1 Gammaproteobacteria bacterium | reverse complement strand
AATTGGCGAGCGTCTGCACTTTTTGAGTTTTCCTTAATACGCCGTATGGCGTTTAACATTTTCTGTTGATTTTCAGGGTATATCGCCTGCAAACCATGAGACGAGAAAGCGTTGTCATAAACCTCAGTAAGTGCAAGCGCTGGCGAGCCCAAAATACCAACCGTCGCATTAGTTAAACCCTCTAAAGAAAGCCTTTCTGCAGTCAGGTCAATCATGTTTAACAAGGGAATATTGACAGCCTCTTGAATAGTGGAGGCATAATAATGAGCTGTATTACACGGCATGGCAAGCATTTTGGCGCCATTCCCTTTTAACCCTTCAGCCATCGTGATCAGTGTATTACTAGGGTCGTCACCCGTCTTTTCAATAATGGCTTTAATTCTTGAGGGCACTTGAGTGTTGTTATCCACAAGCATCGGAATGTGGTCACAATCATCTTTTGCATCTGTTAAAGCTATAATGCGGGACATCAACAACACCGTGGCTTCAGGCCCCATCCCACCAATGATGCCCAACTTAGGCTTTGCCTGATGATTAATCACGCTCATTGATTGTCACTTTTTCAGCGCAATCAGAAATAATATCGGCCAATAAGCCACAGTCTTGTTTTGAAAATGTTAGTGGCAGTCTCAAATCGAATAATCCTGACAAAATGAGATCTGAGCGATCAAGTTGTTGACGCTCAACGTATTGCCAGCTTTTATGGTTACTGGTAAAGCCACTTGGATTGTCGCTACCAAACCATTTAATTTCAACGCCCAATTTCCGGTTGTTTTCGATAAAATCAAAGGCTTGCTTTTCGCTGATACTGGGAATTCTAAATTGAATTGAACTGCCAACATAAAGCTCTTTTTCATCCCGATTTGGAACAACAATATTTTTCACTTGGCGAAGTTTAGCTTCAACTATAGCGTAGCGTTCATTCCAGCGCAATATATTGGCTTCAAGTTTGCCAATTTGAGGTCGTAAGATTGCCGCTCTAAGGTTATCCATGCGCCCTGATTGGTTTGGTGTTTGCAGTCGTATTTTTTTGAAAACGTCGGGATCAGGCGCAGCGCCATGACGCTCATACAGCATGTATGAACCTGACATCATGACACATCGCGCCATGAATTCAGCATCATTCGTTGTAATGAGCCCGCCTTCGCCAGAGTTCATATGTTTATACGTCTGCGTACTAAAACAGCCCGCCAAACCAAAGT
>JAAZZZ010000232.1 GCA_014238985.1 Gammaproteobacteria bacterium | reverse complement strand
GGGCACATAGTATCCCGTGTGGGCTTGCCAGCTAAATGCGATGCCAACGAGCGATGCACTCACAGCGTCTAGTCCTGTGGTTTCCGTATCGAAGCAGACACTTTGTTGGCGTTGCATGGTCTGCAACAACAGCTTGCGCTCCAGTTCGGTTTGCACACATTGGTAGTGGTGTGGAACAGTGTCAAGCGATTTGAATGTAGACAAGCTTTCAATTTGTCCACTTCCAGGTTGATTAAACAAATCAAAGGCGGCAGGAGCTGCTTTGGTCTCGATTTTTGTTGCTTCAGGAGTGGCTTCGGTGGGCTTAAAGACTTTCATAAAAGTTTCGCTCAAGCGTCTAAACTCCAATTCTTGAAACAGTTCACTAACCGCAGGCACATCTGGGTCTGATAGTTTATAGTCACCGGCATCAAACTGCACAGGCACGTCCAGCATAATACGGGCCAGTTTTTTAGACAACAGCCCAAGTTCTTTATTGGCTTCAATCTTTTCTTTCAATTTGCCTTTGAGGTCGGCTGTATTGGCCAGCAGCGCTTCCATGCAGCCGTATTGCGCAAGAAATTTTTTGGCGGTTTTGTCGCCAACACCCGGCAGCCCGGGAATATTGTCAACGGCATCGCCCATCATGCCTAAATAATCAATGACTTGTTCGGGATGTGTTATTTCAAACTTTTTTTGCACTTCAGGAATGCCCCAAATTTCAATGCCATTGCCCATGCGCGCAGGGCGATACATGAATATGTTTTCGGAAACCAACTGGGCAAAGTCCTTGTCAGGCGTAACCATAAACACCTCAAAAGATTCTTTTTCTGCTTGCTTGGCTAGCGTACCGATGATATCATCGGCTTCATAGCCTTCCAGCTCAATGATGGGAATGTGCAGGGCTTTGAGCAGCTGCTGGATATAGGGAACGGCAATTTTAATGGCCTCTGGCGTTTCTGATCGATTGGCTTTGTAGTCAGAAAAAATATCGTTTCTAAATTTTGAACCTCCCTTGTCAAAAGCAACTGCCAGATGATCGGGGCGCTCTTTTTTGATTACATCAAAAAGGGAATTGGTAAAGCCCAATATGGCACTGGTGTCCATGCCTTAAAGTGACTGTTCCATATCGCTTTGCCTGCAGTCTGGCCTCTCATCTTCTCAGATATATCAAAAGTTTCAACAGATCTAATAGGCAACGTATCAAGTGTTTTACAAGGTAAACG
>JAAZZZ010000231.1 GCA_014238985.1 Gammaproteobacteria bacterium | reverse complement strand
CGGGGAGACGATTAATCAAGAATCAGCAAAGTTCCTGATAGGATCAGAGTTTTATGATGCACCGTGTGATCTAGAAAAACTGGAGCCCCAAGGTGAGCCTTTGACACAACAGCTTGCTCAATTGTTTCGTCATAAGAAGCAACCAGATGCAAGCGCAGAGGATCTAGTGAACGCAATGGCAGTGTGGTTAGTGAATACAGAAGGTATGCCAAACGCGTATAAGTTAAAAGAGTATAAGCCCTTCAAAGGGGTTGATGCAGGCAAAGAACCTAAAAGAAAACGGGCAATTTCGAATTTGATGCAAGCATCTCAGGCGGCAGGGGGTCACAAGGAGACTCAAGCATTTCATACACAGAGGGCAGAGTGTGATGCATCAGTCTCTCCAACGGATGCATTGAATACCTTTAATGTATTAAAGGCTGTGAGAAAGGGCATTCTAGCCTTAGATCTTCAAGATCAAGTGGCGCTGTTCAAAGATCCTCCATCAATGGCAAGCGGTCATCGAAATGAAGCTGGCAAATACGATTTTAGTGCGCGTGGCGCCTTATGTAATCAAGTTCATTGTAAAAATATTGAGTCTAAAGGTTATTATAATAGGACCAAACAGTTTAAAACCAGCCTCTTGTTTGCACAGGTGTGTCGTAAACTTGACCTTGCTCTGGGGGACCAACAAGATTTGTCATGTTTAACACACACTGGCCAGCAGGGTGAGGCACGCAACAAGGTAACAGTCATTCTGCAGGCGGAACTGGCGCGAGCTCAACGCTTAGCTGAGATGGGGGCTGAGGCGCAAGAGATTGAATGCTGTAGATGCAAAATTGAAGAGTTAGAGGGTCAGAATGTTGCTTTTAATGCAAAAATCACTGGTCTTAAAGAGTCTTTGGGGGCAAAAAAAGACGCTATTGCTATGTTGAAGGATCAATCAGCTGCATGTGAGCATTTGCCTGCCGAAGATCCCACGAAACAAACAGATGCAACTATTGGCGAGTTACTGACAGCCTTGCAAACTTTGGAAAATGAGGAGCATTACGTCACTGCTTGGATAGCTGGCTTTCCATCATTTGAAACTTCGCTATTTCTGCAGGTAGAGGGGGAAAATAAGTTTTCCCTCAATTTTCAGGATGAAGATGAGGCGCAGGAATTTTTAGCTTTGCTTAAAAACCTTAGTCGGCATGCTGAGCATACGCCAGCTTCCAAAGATCAAAGCAGCAATCTATA
>JAAZZZ010000230.1 GCA_014238985.1 Gammaproteobacteria bacterium | reverse complement strand
CCCCTTCAAGCGCACTTGAATACCGAGGGCCCTTCCAATCCTTTTGAATCCAGGTGTGCTGCCCGTTCAATCCTGTGTCTAAATCAGGGCAATCTCGATTGTAATGTAATCCACGACTTTCTCTTCTAAATTGCGCTGACTGAATGATCAAAGTTGCCATGTGTACTAAATTTCGATATTCAACTAAATCGGGTGTCAGATGATATTTGCTATAATATTGATCACATTCTTTTTGACACAATTGAATGCGCGCCTGAGCCTTCGCCAAACGATCGTCGCTGCGTACAATCCCTACGTAATCCCATAAGGTTGCGCGTAATTCATGCCAATTATGCATGACCATCACCGCCTCAGATGCAGAGCACACCCGAGAAGGATCCCACAGCGGCAATGCGCTGGCATCTGTGTGACTTAAATCCAACGTTTCAATATGTGCTGCAACTTCCCCTGCAGTCACCACACAGTCTAATAATGCATTTGAAGCTAAACGGTTGGCACCATGTAGTCCATTACACGCAGTTTCTCCAATGGCATATAACCCCAAAAGATCTGTCTGCCCTTGATCATCAACCCATACACCTCCACAGGTGTAATGTGCAGCAGGCACCACGGGCAAAGGCGCTTGTGTCATATCAAACCCTGCTTTCAAACACGCTTGATATAAGGACGGAAAACGGGTTTGAATCCATTCAGCAGGTCGATGGCTGATGTCTAAATAGAGATGATCCACCCCTAAACGTTTCATTTCATGGTCAATGGCACGCGCCACACGGTCACGTGGCGCCAATTCCAATTGGGGGTCAAAACGGTCCATAAATCGATGGCCATCAGGCAGTAACAAATACGCGCCTTCTCCTCGCAAAGCCTCTGTCAGCAATAAAGGCGGATGCCCTGGGTGATATAAACATGTCGGATGAAATTGATTGAATTCTAAATCTGCCAATCGACATCCAGCACGAAAGGCCATGGCTGCACCATCACCGCTGGCCACCTGGCTATGTGTTGCATGAAGATACGCCCAACTGAATCCGCCTGTGGCCAACACCACAGCAGCGGCTTGCCAAGTGCTGATCTGTGCATCAGGGCCCATCACATACGCCCCGACACAACGGCCCTCTCTCACGATCAAATCAACGGCCATATGCGCCTCAATCAATCGAATACGTGGGTGCGCTTGAACCTTTTCACGCAAGGTTTGACTGATGGCCCAACCCGTGCGGT
>JAAZZZ010000022.1 GCA_014238985.1 Gammaproteobacteria bacterium | reverse complement strand
GAAAATGATGATCAAACGATTCGTTTAGCGGTGGGTGAATCTTCCCGTCCAGATCTTTCTTCGCCGGAACAGACTATTGTTTGTGCTGCTATTGTTGCTCAATTTGGCTTGCACATGAAGGAGAGCCTCGAGCTTGACCGGGCTTTTATATCGAGAATGGCGCATGGCTTTCAGGCTGAACCGAGTTTATCTCGAGCAGATAAAGGACCTAAGAGTTTTATACATGGTTCAAGTCAATTAGAGACAATGATGCGCACCATAGATTTTAAAGTTGGTGATGATAAAGTCTTCAGTACAGATACATTAGCTGCATCGCCTGTAGATGAAGCCTCCATGGTTACTTTGGAGCGTTATAAGCAGGCCATGGGCATGGAAGAAACTGATCGTCAAACATTGGAACAAAAATGGAGTTTTTTGTTTGGTGATACGGACAATGTACCGGTTCACTCCTGTTTGATTCGTTTATTAACGCCATCGCGTCTGCAAACTGCTTTGGGTGGTAACCCAGATGATCGTATGGTTGAGCAAGAGCGAGCAGCTCATCGGGCTCATAATTCATCACTCCCGGAAAAATCAAAAGTCACATATATTTCTTGCCCTCTTGCGACTCAAAAAGCGATGGGCAGACGTGAAAAAGGTGATGTGAAGGAAATGGCCAACATGTTTGAGCCTTTTATCAGGGAAATGTCATCTAAGTTTGGGGTGCCTTTTGTGGTTGGTAATAAGAAGCTTGGAGCGACTGCTGCGAAGCATGCAGAGAATTCTGAAACAGACAAAAAGCTTCTTTTAAAATTTGCAAACGTTTTAAAGGGTGATTCTCAAGCGCTTACTTCAAAAGAGATTTCTACGTTGAAAGGAATTTCTTCAAAATTAATACAGAAGCCTAATCAGTATGGGTTTTTTAATTCAAAGGAGGGTTTTGAGACTCATAAAGAAAATCATATAAAATCTGGTTTACTGTTACGCACTGTTATTGAATTATATGAATCGGATAAATCTTTACGGCAAAGTGTTAGTAAGTTTGATGCTTGGTTGTATCGATGTTCTTCAAATAAATGGGCTAAAAGATCTTTATATGCAGGTGCTATTTATGTCTTAGGACTTGGTGTTGCTTTTGCATCAGTGGGCGTTGCGCCTGCTCCTTTAGCTTTATTGGTTTTATCCGTTTCAGTTTTTACTTCTTTTGTCCTTGCTGGAGGGTTGCGTTTGATCTTTAAAGTGCTTGAAGGCTTATATGATTTGATGTTCGGAGATCTTGATTTTCACTACCCAGCTTATCGTTCTGGATTGATTGCCGCAGCATTTGGAATGACAGGGCGTGTTGTGATCGGGTGTAAAAGTGCTCGAGATCGTGCTGGCTTGTTGCTTAAGTCAGAAGCTGTTTTGTTGGACCAGTGTCTTAAAGACTCGGATGGTAGCTTAGACTTTAAGTCGAGATGGAGTGCTGAAATGATGGCGCATACTAATGTCACAAGTTTCCTTTCAAAGATGCCATTGAGTCGTGCAATTAGGAGTCCCTCTCAAGAAATAGAAAAACGCCTTTTCTCTAAATTCAGCACTCGCTTGCTCTTGAGCGCTGCGCTTTCATTCGGATTAACATTTTTTCTGCCTGCTAGCCCGCCCTTGACGGTTTTTTTGATTGGGTTGGCTTCTTGTGTCGTTTTGTTTTCCGGGGCACATAGCATTGCTTCTAGACCAGCCTTTAACAAAAGGATATTGGGAAGGAAGGTTGGAGATGTTTTAGGTTTACTGCTTGCCCTGTTGCCTATTGGAGCAGGGGTGGTCGCAGCATTAACAGGTATTTTGCCCGCAGTAGGTCTTAATGTCTTCTTAGTATTGAGTGGATGCTCATTTTTGTCATTTTCAATAGCGCGATGTCGTGCGGGTAATCTTGCAGGCGGAGAGAAACTTTCAAAGGAATTGGCCTCTTTTAGTAAACCAGGTAAATTTTCTCCTGAAATCAAAGTGGGTTGGAAGAAAGGGTGTTTTATAAAGGGTGCTAAATGGGGCCTCATGGCATCAATTATTGGAACAATTTTTATGAGGATGGTTGAATCTGGGTGGATATCTGCTGTTGGTACAATCAGTATGAATACAGTTGCTATGAATATTTTAAATGCTTTTATCATTCCTGCCTTGAATATTGGCCTGGGTCTGATCTCATCATCCGCGACTATTGGATCTCTCAGTAGCCTTGGAGGTTTGGGCGCAACGGGTGTCTTTTTGGGCTCATCTGTTGCTTTGATGGTTGTGTTAGGGGGGGTAATATTTGCTGTTACTGGTGTCCGTAGATTGATACAAGAGATGGGCCATTCTAGCACCGCTCAAAAGGCAGATGATTATATGAAACGTCGGATTGCCCCCCCCAATCAAGATGCAAATGCTACTATACAGCCTCAGCTTAGCGGCTCTCAAGCTGTAGTATCAGACAGATTGGTTACTACTCGGGCTGTAGAACACAGCGATCTTCAACCTTCTCCTCACCCCCCCCCCTCTGATGTAAAGGAGTTGCCTCCGAGTTCAAGAGGATCCAGATCATCTCATAAGTGATTGTTATGGTAATTTTTTATCATCTTTCAAATCAAGTCAGCTGAATCTAATAGCAGATTTTTCAAAATAGTAAAATCTCTATTGAGTCTATAAGGCATTGTAAGTGAATGCATTTTCAATATTCTGCCAAGTGTTATTTAACCAGTAAAAGTGGGTGTTAGATTCAATAATCTTTAATAGGCAATATGGTATAAACTGATTCTTTGCCTTCTTTTGAAATTTGACGACTTGAAGCGATTTTTTGAGTCTTCCAGTCTTGTAATGGATCCTTTAGACATTTATTTTGATTCTGATGAATGATTTTTCTTGTCTTATGAGTTAAATTCATATAGGATCCCTTTGAAGTTTCATGACTACTCTTTACCTGTTCTGCTCACTATTTTGAGGATATTCTGTTTGTTATGAATAGGATATAGTCTCTATGATTGTTGATTCTAGGCGTTTGAGTGAGAGTACGCCAAGGTCTTTTGTTTTATTTCCTGGGCGATGACGCTTTAATATCCGAGTAACTTTAACTTAAAGTTGCTCTTAATCAGTCGGTCTTAAAGGAGACAAAAATGGCAAGAGGTACAGTTAAATGGTTTAATTCTACTAAAGGGTATGGATTCATTCAGCCTGAAGATGGTAGTCAAGATGTATTTGTACATATCACTGCAGTAGAACGTTCAGGTATTGGCACATTAGCTGAAGGTCAATTGATCAATTATGAATTGGTCACTGAAAAAGGCAAAACATCTGCAGATCATTTAACAACAGTTGACGAATAACGAGGGCATAAAAGGGCATAAAGAAGTTCATCTTTAAGAAGGATGGCTTGTTTAATATCTTTTAAATTCTCATTTATCATCATTGTCTAGCGGGGCCTGGCTTAGCATTTTTGCTAAGCCGGGCTTTGCTTGCTAAAAAAGAGTTTTCATCATGTCTGATTTTAATCAATATTGTCTTCCAGATGCTCTGTTGCATGCGCTAAAGCAGTTAGAGATCATCACCCCAACACCGATTCAATCAAGGGTGCTGCCTTTGGCTTTGGAGGGCAAGGATATCTTAGGCTCAGCTAAAACAGGGACTGGGAAGACATTTGCATTTGCTATTCCTATTTTAGTGCGTTTGATGTTAGACCCTAAGGCCTCGGCACTTGTTCTTTCACCCACACGTGAATTAGCAACACAATTGATGCAGGCTTTTAAGAGTTTGATGGATTCAAGATCCAAAATCCATGCGGCTTTATTGATCGGGGGTGATCCGATTGCAAAGCAATCTCGACAATTGAAACGTGGAGCAAGGTTATTGATTGGTACGCCAGGTCGGATTAATGATCATCTGATAAGAGGCATGCTCAATTTAAAAAATACAAATTGTTTAGTTTTAGATGAAACAGATCAAATGTTAGATATGGGCTTTAAACCCCAAATTGATCAGATTGTTAAATATCTTCCTAAAATCAGGCAAACACTGTTGTTTTCTGCAACTTTTCCAAATAATATCATGCAATTATCGAAGGCTTATTTAAGAGATCCAATACGCATTTCAGTTGGTGGGCCAGTTGAGCCCGTCACCAAGATTAAACAAGATGTGGTTCATTTGAAAGAATCGGAAAAATATCAGCATTTATCAGAACATTTAGATAAATGTAAGGGAGCTGTATTGGTGTTTGTTAAGACAAAACATGCAGCTGAGCGTATGAGCAAACGGCTTCGTCAAACAGGTCATAGTGTCGATACTATTCATGGGGATTTACGTCAAAACAAACGAGAACGCGTGATGAAAGCTTTTCGAAACCAAACGTTTCGTATATTAGTTGCAACGGATGTTGCTGCTAGAGGATTAGATATTCCACTTATTCAGCATGTAATTAATTATGATTTGCCACAATGTCGAGATGATTATATTCATCGTGTAGGTCGTACAGCACGTGCGGGTGCTGAGGGTTCGGCGCTTTCTTTTGTGACACCTTCTGAGTCTCGTTTATGGAATATGATTCAAGGTCTTTCAAGTTCGAATTCGAATCAACAGCGCCCTAGTCATGGTCATTCAAAAAAATCTAAACCTCATCATCGAAAAAAGAATCAATCATTTGATTTTAAAAATTCGCGTGCTAAAAATCCAAAGAAAGTGCGCTCAAAGCGCAGCGTTAAAAGAGAGGCTGTTGCCTAATTCTCTGATTTTTTAGAGATTATGCCACATGCAATACGCGCTCCGCCACCGCCCAGTGGCGCGGGATAATCGCTGTAATTGTCACCCCCTTGATGCACGATGATGGCATGGCCAGACAGGTCTTTTATTTTGAGTTGAGGCGCAAATTCAGGGTGTATGGCTTGGTGTTGTGCGTCTGCGTAAAGCGCTGGCAAATCCCCCAAATGACCGCGTGTATGATAGGGGCCTGCATGTGTATTTGTTCGATTCGGATCCCAATGTCCACCTGCTTCTAAGGCTGCTGTGCGTTTACCGTTTTTAATGCCAAATTGACAAGATGGTTTTTGATGGATATGTAAGCCATGTAATCCTGCTGTAAGGCCCTGTACATTTGGAACAAGCACAACCCCTCCGTGTGCAGGATAAAATGTGAGCGTACCCAGCACCACCCCAACGCCTGAGCCCTTTGTGGTGGCTTTGTAGAGGGTAACTCTTACTTTTGATTCTGCATAAGTGTTTGTATTTAAACAAAATATAGATAATAAAACTGTGATATTAACGGCGGTATTGCGCATAGGGGCGCCTCATAACATTTGAGCGTTAGAGTGAGTATGAATGATTTAAAAAAAAAGATCTTTTAATCAGCAATATTATTTTATATGTTTTTTTGAAGTTGAGTATTTGAGGCAGCCTCATTGATCTTGGGGTGGAAGATCTGTTTTTAGATCATTTAAAGCGATTTTTAAAGGTTCTATATAGAGAAAGATGCCAATTTGAGGATGATCAATATAGTTCAGTTGTTTGCTTTTTAAGCGTCTAATTTGATGTAATCGTATGGGAGATTCTAGCTCTCTTGTTGATAAATCGAATTCGAAGTCAAAATAATTTTTGAGCTTTAAAGTAAGCCCTCCAAAAATTGGGGTATCAGTTTCAGGGTTAATATCATCACTTTCAATCCACCAAGTTTGAGGGCTTTGCGCAAATTGTTCTGCTGAAACATGCCAAGTACCTGCAATGATAATTTGATCAGCGGGTAGTTTGTGTTGAATATTTTGCATGAGTTTGTTTTCGATGGGTTGAAACGCATCAGTAGAGCTATCAATTTCCTCGGGCCGGTTGCTTAAATGTCGTGCTTGAGTTTGTGTCAAAGGAGGTAGCATTTCTGTATGCCGTCTGGATTCATGTGTTTCAGGTTGCTTAAAAAGGATTAGATTGATTTCATAACCTGTTACAGTATCTGCTAAGCTCATAGAGGCGTAGCTGATCAGCAATAATACGATGATCCAAGGTGATTTCTGCATCAATGTCTCCTTAGGAAAGTCATTCCTTCATCTCTTATGAGAATTGATTTTATGGGATAACTGATGCATAATCCAGGCCTGTTGTGCTTTGGAGTCTGAATGAGTACTGAGACCGTTGATAAAATAAGAAAATCTCAAAAACTTGAGAGCGTTTCTTCAAGACCTACACGTACTGCGGCAGAAGCTGCAGTGAGAACTTTGATTGCTTGGGCTGGAGATGATCCTCATCGTGAAGGCGTGCAAGATACGCCTCAGCGTGTTATTGATGCATATCGTGAATTTTTTTCTGGTTATCAGTTGAATGAATATGAGATTTTAGGTCGAACCTTTAAAGATTTAGAACGTTATGGAGAAATGGTTTTATTGAAAGATATTCGCATTGAATCATGTTGTGAGCATCATATGTTGCCGATTATTGGCGTAGCACATATTGCCTATGTTGCTCGAGACCGTTTAGTGGGTTTGAGCAAATTAGCGCGTTTAGTAGATATGTATGCCAAGCGATTGCAAACCCAGGAAGGCTTAACAGCGCAGCTGGTTCATGCCCTTGAACGTGTTTTAAATCCATTGGGTGTGGCTGTGATGATTCAGGCATCACATCAATGTATGACGATGCGAGGCGTACATAAGCCGAATAGCACCACTGTGACTGAAAAGATGGTAGGTTGTTTCAAGGATGATCCAAGTATGCAGCAGCGTTTTTATCAGATTGTTTGTGGTTAATTTAATCCCTCTCAGTGCTGTGTTGAAATATTTGAGCAGGCCAAGTTACCCAGCTTAAGTTTTCTGTGCCATAAATCCCAAATTGTATCGCCTGTTTAGGCTGGTGTTCTATAAAGAATTTTGCATATGTTTCTAATTGTATCTGATGTTGATGTTTGAGCGCATTTTTCCATTGCTGTATATTGAGATTTTTGGGTTGCGGTGTGGTTTTGTAGTCGATAATCCAACGTACATTGTGCTCGATAAATGTTCGGTCAATTCGCCAACGTTTTAAGTCATGATAAAAGCAATATTCAGATTGTGCTTCTGGATGAGATGAAAGGATCCAGTGTAATCTTGGATCCGTTTTTAATCTGTTTAAAGATACGTGGAGTCTTTCTAAAAGAAGGGGCTGCTCTAGAGGCATGATGGCTTGATCTTGTAACCAATATTGACAATGTGTTTCGATGTTTGAAAAGTTATGTTGACCTGAAGGCAGTGAGAGCAAATATAAAGCATGATGCATCATTTGGCCAAAATGGGTTTGTAGCGTGTTTGGAGGGGTGTGTTCTATTTGGGCAGGCTGCCACTTTGAAGCACTGTGTTCGATTGGAAAACGTGTTTTTAGGCGTTGTGTTATGATCGGTAAAGCTTCAGGAGGGGTTTGGAGTGTCTGATTTTTTTCCTCTGAAATTGTTTGGCGCTCTGTCAGTGTGAGTGTCGGCCATATTTTGGCCAATAAAGTGCTTTGATTTTCGGGTTGACCTTTTGCATTCACTGCGGCAACTAAATGTAAGCTTTGACGCGCACGTGTTGTGGCAACATAAAATAAGCGTTGAGATTCATAATAGTCTTTTTGTTTATCCAGTGTTTTTAGGTAGTGTGTTAAAGGATTTTTTCCCTTGATTGGAGCGCAAGGTGCTAATAGACAGTAGGGTTGTTGAGCTTCATCAATCATACTATGCCACCAGAGTAATTGTTCAGATTGAGCGGCAGGGGCTTGGTCTAGAAAAGGCAAATAGACGTGATCAAATTCAAGTCCTTTGGCTTTCTGGATGGTCATGATTTCACAGGTGTGGGTTTCTGCTGCTTGAATTGAAAATGATTGACCATACATTTTGCTCATCGTAGTATTTAAATCTGCAATTGCAGACCAACCGACATGCTCAAGCAATTTAGCGAGCTCTTGAAAATAAGTTTCAATATCACCGATATCGCTAATATTTTTGAGTGTACTGGGCCCTTGTAGCTTAAACCATACCTGACGCACGATTTGATCAAGTGGATAGGTGTTTAATTGGGTGATTGCATGGAAGAATAGATCATGGGCGTGTTTGCATCGTGCGCCAAAATCATTCTTTAAATCTGAGTGATGCTTGAGGCTTGTTAAGATTGTTTGACTTTGATTGTGTGAAAGTTGCACAAGTTCCTGCAAGCTAAAACCATACCAAGGTGCATGTAAGAGGGCATGCCATTGAAGGGCATTATCCTGATCAGCTATTGCTTGAGTTAAGGCAATTAAATCGAGTATGTGTTGTGTTTTAGCTAATGGGCGCATGGCTTCGGCTTGAAAGGCGATGTCAGCATTTTTTAGAGCTTTGACGAGTTTATCAATATGTGTTCTTGATCGTAAGAGAATTGCGCAGCGATAGGGCTGAGTGTGTGTGCGTTGCTGAGCGCTGATATGCCGCGCAACCCAATCAGCTTGTTGCTGGAAATTTCCTTCTAATAGCCAATGAGATTGTACGGGTGTTGTGGCAGATTGAGTTGATTCTGATGGGTGATGTGGAATAGCCCCTAGTTCAAAATCAAGGTGTTTTGGAAATAACTCAGAGCATGTCTTGTTCGTATAATCAACTATATGCGCATTACTTCTAAAGTTAGATGATAGGTATATTGGTTTAAGCTTATGATTGTTGATGCCTGATTGTCTCATTTTTTCAAATAAACTCACTTGTGCTTGTCGAAAACGGTAGATTGATTGCATAGGATCGCCGACGATAAAGAGCGTTTTTGTTTGATCATTGCTCCAAGTGTTGATTAAAGCACTGAGTAGTCTGAATTGTGTCAGAGAGGTGTCTTGTGCTTCATCAACTAGAACATGCTCAATATTCTCAATGGAATTTGCTAGATGAATCGGGGCTTTTTCTACATGATCAAGACATTCAATTGCCATGAGTGTTGTTTCTAAAAAATCATGACATTTCTTATGATTCAAAGTCATTTTAAAATGTGCTGCTAGTTGAGGCAAGCAGGCTGTGAGCGCACCTATCATTTGAGTGTCCTTTAAAAGGTTTTCACTCGATGGCAGGATAGAGAGCATCTTTAGGTTTTCTTTTATAACAAGATCTTCTTTGAATTTTTTAATCCATTGTATCATGTTTGTTTTTTGCTGCTGTGCAATGTTCTTTAACGTTGGAGTGCTTTGACTTGAAGGGGAAGGAAAACCTTGCCGGTTGTCAATACGTGCTCGCCAATCTCCTGAACGGGTTAAAACAATGGTTGCAATAAATTTTAGTAATTGTATTTGCTGAGCACCTGGCGTGATCAGGGCCTCTGCAGGTGCGCTGATGCCCAGTTGTGTGCGCACAGCGTGTGTGTAGTTTAACGCTTCGATTAATGTATTGAGCGCGTGAGCATCTAATCGCTGCATGACGGCTTGAGTGTGTTGAGCTAAAACAGCGTTCAGTGCATGG
>JAAZZZ010000229.1 GCA_014238985.1 Gammaproteobacteria bacterium | reverse complement strand
GTGTAGTTATGTTTGTCTTTCGCCAAAAGCATGTCTTTTATAAAAGGCGCTGATTTTTCATGAGAGAGAAGTGCATTGAGGGCTTCGGTCTGGCCGCATTGTGCAGCCCAATGCAGAGGTGTGCCGCCCTGTTGTGGTGTTTTCTTCGCCTGAAGCATGTCTTTTAGGCAGTTGTGTGCTTTTCCAGCAGCCAGGAGTGCATTGAGGGCTTCGGTCTGGCCGTTTCTTGCAGCCCAATGCAGAGGTGTGCCGCCCAGTGTTGTTGCTGTTGCCAAAAGCATGTCTTTTAGGCAGTTGAGTGATTTTTCAGCAGTCAGGAGTGCATTGAGGGCTTCGGTCTTGCCGCATCTTGCAGCCGCATGTAGGGGTGTGAAGCCAAGTGTGTCTTTTGCCTGAAGCATGTCTTTTATAAAAGGTGCTGATTTTTCATGAGAGAGAAGTGCATTGAGGGCTTCGGTCTGGCCGTATGCTGCAGCGTAATGTAAGGTAGAAGCATGATCAGCCATTTTTTCTTTGTAAAATAAGAGTGTTTTAATATTAGAATCGGAGGATAAGAGAGACGTGATAAAAGTAATATTGTTGCGTTGAATCGCTTGATATAAGAGTGAAGACAAGGGTTTTGTTGGCATGCTGTGTGTTTTCCCCCCAGGACAATCAGTGTATAAAATATATTTTAGTCAAAAAACAATACACCATACGTACAAAAACATAAAATTTTGAGTGAATCAAGCGCAATAACGCCCTCAGGGTCAGTTGTTTCATGAGGAAGCTGTTGAGCTTATGCTAGAGAATCCTAAATTAAGCGCCCAGTTCGGTTTTTATTTGAGGCAAGAACTCTTGTAGAGTGTCGCTCGCCGTTTGTAGAGTGTCGCTCAAAGGGGTGCTGACGGTTAAACGAACCCGAGCCACAGTGTTAGGCTGTAATGCTGCTGAGGAGACAGGATTTGAAGGATTGTGTGAGGAGGCAGAAGCCATCTGCTCTGTGCGTCTGTGTTGAGCTGCTCTCTGTGCAGCTAGGGAATCAGGATCGTCTAATGGTGGTCTTTTAGGGTAATCGCGATCAATTGAACCAGGTGTGGGTAGTGGGGGGCTATGTGCTACAAGTGCTTCTGCGAGGTTAGCGATCGCTTCTTGTTTGATCTCAGGTTGCACTTGTTGGGGCAATGTTGCTTCGAGCTGAGAGAATATGTTCAAGACATGTTGGGTTGTGTCTGAGGGGTGA
>JAAZZZ010000228.1 GCA_014238985.1 Gammaproteobacteria bacterium | reverse complement strand
TGATGGGTTATTACTCAGCGGTGCCTACTGTGATACAGCTGAATGCCCATCTGATTTGTCCGGTGATGGCTTTGTTGATGTTACTGATTTGCTTTCGATTATTGCGGCTTGGGGCCCCTGCTCTGGTACGTGCGATGCAGATTTAGATAACAGTGGCGCTGTAGATGTTGCTGATTTACTTACATTGATAGGCGACTGGGGACCTTGCGAGTAATCAACAACAGCGTTTTCACAACCTGTCCTACCCATGAACTCAAGCCCAGTGTTAACACACTGGGCTGTTTTCTTAGGATAAGTCCCCTGTTCATCTGCGGTGTCAATTCCCGCCGGCAGCTTTAAAAGCAGAAATTGCATATACCCGTATTCCGAACTTCTTTAACCGAGGCAATTCCTCGTAAAAGGGTGAACGCATAGGAGTAATACAACTTTGCTCAAATCCTGCTTCTACAACTTGAGCATTGATCGTGTTTCGATGATGACAAACCATTTCTACTTTGTTTCCTTCAACACCACCCCAATCTTCCACAATGTATCCATCAACTTGCTCTGAATCTGCAAGTAGCAGGAATAGAAATCCTTCAGGTCGTAAAATTGTGTGATATTTTTTCAAGACACATGAAATATTTTCCGTAGGAATGTGACAGAAACATGAAGCACCATAAACTCCATCGAAACTATTAGGAGCAAATGTCGGTTCTTGTAAATCCATGCATTGAAAGTCAATGTCGGCGTACTTTCGCTGTGCATATGAAATAAATCCTTGACACAAGTCGGTTGCAGTAACATTGCAGCCAGCATCTCTAAATTTGGCTGCATCATGTCCCGGACCACAACCAACTTCAAGCACTTTTTCCCCATTAATGGATTTCATAAAGTGTTCATGGCACCTTGCCCGCAATGCAGGATCTGGCTCTTCTTCATTGGCATAATCATTAACAATGGGTTCGTAAGCAAGGTGGGCACGATCTAAGGTCATGGACAAATTATATATGCACATTGATTTTGCACGTATAAACGAGCCTGTCCTGTTGCGAAATTGGATCCTGTAAACAAAACAATCCGTGTTCATTTAGTGCATAATGCACAATGAAGGAGGCATCAACAATAAAATCCATGTCTAAAAAAGAATTAATTCTAATTCTAGTTTCGGGGGTTGCAATGTTACTGTTGGTTGGATTTAGTGCCACACCTACTGGAGTGATATTTAATACTCATCCTGCAGTGCTGCTG
>JAAZZZ010000227.1 GCA_014238985.1 Gammaproteobacteria bacterium | reverse complement strand
TTGCAGCAGAAGCGCCCCTCGCAGCAGAAACATCACTCGAAGCAACAGTGTCAGCAAGAGGAAGGAGTTGGTAGCATGACTCTAGACTAAAATTGTCTGTATATAAAGGGTTTGGATCATCTGGCATGTATGAAGCATCACTCGCAGCAGAAGCATCACTCGCAGCAGAAGCATCACTCGCAGCAGAAGCGCCAGGTATAGAGGCAGCCGCAAGAGGTTGTGGTGCGAGTGTGCGAAGCTGAGCCATTTTTGCTGAGATCTGATCCCTCAGGTTTTGAGCTGCATTATGTTCAGTTTGTTTTGTGAATGCATTACGATCGGGGCACTCGGGTCTATTATTACGGCGCTCATTGTCAATCTGTTCGTTTGTTGCGCCTAAAAGCGCTTCGTAGCAAGATGCCAGAGATGCTCCTAAAAGCCCTTCGTATTGCATTTCTTTCATCAGATCAAATGCCTGCTTGTAGAGCTCTATTGGTTTTTTTCGGAGTGCATTAAATCCTGTTCTCAAGCTTTTGTTACGAGAGTTTATTGGTTGGCGAAGGATTGCTGTTAATTTGTCTGGATGATTTCTCCATATTTCGCGTTGCATCTCTGAGATTTTTATTTGTGTCTTTTTTATTAATGCGCTTAGAGTGTCTGTATCATTCGGGTGTGTTTTTGCAAGTCTTGTTGAGAGCATTCTGTGTTTGAGCGCGTGATAACAGCTTAGTTTCAGTGGTTTATCAGCTTCTCCATCAATGAGATTAAGTGTTACGCAGCAGACAGCAGAGATCGATTCTGCGTCTGGTGCAGCCTGTTTCATAGTATGACAACTAGGCTCTATGATGCTGTTGTACAGTCTTTTATTGAGATAGCGTGCATCAATATTTTCACTTTTGATTGCTTTGAGAGCTATTACTTGGAGCGGTGTTGCTTGGAGTGGTGTTGCTTGATCTCGAGGGCTTCTGCGTGCTGGGCTGTTCACTGTTAGGTCAATTATTGTTGTTTGTGCTGTTGTTTGTGCTGCGCTCTGTCCTGAGGGGTGTTGGCCTGTTAAATCAATTGAGGGCTGTATTACTGTAGCCTCTAGAGGGGCTGGATATGCTAGAATAAGAGGTTGTGCTGGAGTGAGAGCTTGTCTCTGAGCCCGAGCCTGTGGTTGAGTGTGTGCTGCCTGAGTTTGTGCGCGTGCTTGCTCTTGAGCCTGTGCCTGAGCCCGAGCCCGTGCTTGTTCTTGAGCCTGTCTCTGAGCTTGAG
>JAAZZZ010000226.1 GCA_014238985.1 Gammaproteobacteria bacterium | reverse complement strand
GACATTTCAAAAAGAGATAAAGTTCAAACTGAAGATCGAAAGGATGAAAAAGTTGAAGAGGTTTTAAAGTTTTTTACTTCAACAAAAGATGAAAGAAAAAACTCAAAGACAAGATGTGCGTGATGCCATAAGATATACCTATGCCTATCGTCGAATTCAAGATCTGATCCAATGTATTCGCGATTGCCAAGCACAGACACAACACACGATAAATCAAATGACACAACGGCAATGGATCATGCTGACATTAGCGCAGGTGGGGTGGGGTGCTGCTGTTTTAATCATGGCATTCACATTTAGCCCACTGATTGCTGGTGTGATGGTGCTGTTATGGGGATTAGCTTTTGTGCTATTTGAACCGCTGAATTTATGGTATAAGGCATGCAATACGTGGTATGAAAAAGGCATCGCCTATCGTCAATTAATAAAAATCTGTTTGCTCCGTGTCTGGTCGCGTTTTAAAACGTCTGTGTGACCATAAATAACCACTGATTTGTTTTCTAATCGCTGTTTCAATGCATGCGTTCACCTGTGTTGTTTCATGCGTAAGATCCTTGCCAGTAAAGGGACCCATGGCCGGTAAAAAATAAATATGATAGTAGGGCGCTGTATCATGTTTTACACAAAAAACGGGTACAATAGGGGTTTGATAGAGTTTGGACAAAAAACTGATACTGGTCACAGTGCTAGTAGGAATCCCAAAAAAGGGGACAAAAATAGAATGTCGTGTGCCTAAATCTTGGTCTGGTGTAATTAGAATGGTTTGTTGGCGCTTCAACGCATTACGAATCGGTAAAATTTGATGGGTTTGGAATGTTTTTAAATAGCGCTGCCTGCGTTGATTGATCAATTGACTGATTGTTTGATTGCGCTGTTCCTTGTAGATCAGATGGATGTTTGGAATTTTCATGGCAAGCAATCGAGCACCCAGTTCTAATGTTGTAAAATGTCCACTGAGCAAGATCACCCCTCTGCCTTGATTTTGCGCTTCTTGGTAATGTTGAAAACCAGTGTAACGAGTGAATGCATTCAAGGTATGGTCTGAATGCCACCAGGCCATGCCTGCTTCGATTAATCCAGTACCATGGGCTAATATGTTGTTATGGATTAATTGATTTATTTTTTGCCTCATCATTTGTTAAGTCAAGGTGAGTTTGAATAGTTTCAATTAATTGTTCACCAACAGTAAGTATTGGATTGAGAGATGTTTGAGGGTCTTGAAATATAAGTCCAATTTTTTT
>JAAZZZ010000225.1 GCA_014238985.1 Gammaproteobacteria bacterium | reverse complement strand
GCTACCAAACTGCGCCATGCCCCGACGCTCGCAGTAAGAGAATACTCTGACTGCATCACAGGGTCAATATACCTTCAAGATACAATGCTGAAAATAAAAAAACACTGACACTTAGAGCGAAACCCCCTGTTTTTGACACACTTCACGGCCCCATGCTAGAATCATGCCCTTCATTGTAATACAGGCGCCTTATGCCCACTGCCCTTCAATCCAAACAATTAATCGAATCAGCGTTCACTGCTTATCCAAACTGTGATCTTCAGGATAGCACCTTACAAAAAGCCTTAGACCATATCATTGAATGTTTAGATCAAGGTCAGCTGAGCGTTGCTGAACACCGCGACAATACATGGCATGTCCACGCCTGGATTAAGCAAGCCATTTTATTGTACATGCGCAGTCGACCCAACCAACTTATGGGGCAAGATACCACGCGTTACTTTGATAAAATTCCACTTAAATACGAAAACATGACACATACAGCGTTCACCGAGGCTCAAGTTAGGGTCGTGCCACCAGCACATGTGCGTTATGGCGCCTATATTGCTCCTCATGCCATCATTATGCCAAGCTACATCAATATTGGTGCATATATTGGTGAAAACACTATGATTGATACATGGGCAACGGTGGGTTCTTGCGCACACATTGGCGAACGCGTTCATATTAGCGGAGGTGCTGGCATTGGCGGCGTACTTGAACCTTTACAAGCACAACCCACCATCATTGAAGATGATTGTTTTATTGGCGCACGTTCAGAAATTGTTGAAGGCGTGATCGTTGAGCGCCATGCCGTCATTGCGATGGGTGTTTTTATCAGCCAAAGTACTAAAATCTATGATCGCACCACCGGCCAAACCCATTATGGCCGCGTCCCTTCTGGTGCTGTAGTGGTCCCAGGCAGTTTACCTGCAGCCGATGGAAGCCATAGTCTAACTGCCGCAATTATCGTGAAATATGCTGACAATCAAACCAAAAATAAAGTGAGCATCAATGAATTACTCCGTGAAATTTAATATCATCTGTTTACCTCTTGTCCTGGCCTTAAACTTCTCCAGTGCATGGGCAATTCCCACAGCTCAACAAGCTTTTCCGTCGCCTCAAATTGCACAACAAGGCGAGAAGGTTACGTTATCTTGGACTTTACCCCAAGCTGTTCGAATGAATGTGCGCTCTCTGCATATTGACGCAGATCATCAACCTATCCAGTCTCATGTCACCGCCAAAATCCTTAAAACAAAG
>JAAZZZ010000224.1 GCA_014238985.1 Gammaproteobacteria bacterium | reverse complement strand
TTGCCTCCAGAATATCCCGCTGGCACGGTTGGGGGACCTGGCGTTTTATATGACGGGCTGCGGATCAGATTTGATTAAAGCCGATCAACCTCCATTCCTATAGAAAACAGGACTAAGTGTAGCGAAGGAATTCCTTTGTGATCCTCTAGTCTTTGGTCGAAGACGCAATACTAAATCAGAGCAAGAAAGGCGGGTTGAACAGAAGAGCTACGGTCGCACGGCAAGTATCCTCAATTATTTTCTTTGTCGAAGCTACATGATTTCATGTGATATGCTGTGCTTGACTCCTTGACACTGGTTGTTGCATTTGACTTCATGTGATATGCTGTGCTTGACTCCTTGTCATTGTTCAAATCATGGAACGCGTTGCCTCCAGAATATCCCGCTGGCACGGTTGTAAGGCGGAGTATTACCTCCTGTCCTGTTCAACGCATTCCGTCATTTGAGCCATGTCATAAATCAATTATGGAAACAATCAATTATGTCGACACTCAATGCAAAGGATCATGTAGGATAACAACAGGTTCATGCATCATCATAACTCAGGTGTTTTATCCCGATCTGTTTTGCACACACTGAATTTATGGCACCATTTGAAACCCGTTGCTAGTACGGCTGCCCACGTTGTGCTTCATTCACTCTGAAAGAGCTGTGTGTATCAAGCTTTGAAATAAATAACACTTCCCAGAACGTAACCTCTAAGGAGCCATCTTAATTCGGAATGCGTTGAACAGGACAGGAGGTAATACTCCGCCTTACAACCGTGCCAGCGGGATATTCTGGAGGCAACGCATTCCGTCATTTGAGCCATGTCTTAAATCAATTATGCAAACTACAAATCAGCTGCACACGTAGTTAGCAGATAGATACCGATTCCGTTATCATAAATTAATGATTTTACGCTGTCGTCATGTCACGCGCGATCATGAGATATGACATTGCTGTATTGCCACGTCATCTCGTATTATGTTCTATACGCAGTAATCTTGAGCACTCAAAAAGTAACCATGGGTAATCTTTGTGATACAGATATGTTCAGCTGTGCATCGTTCGTCTCCAGGTGTGCATTAGTAGTGTCATCTGTGCCTCGGTCATCGACCGCTCTCTTCCAATGGATTGTCCTGCGGTAGCACTTTTTAGACAACGACTTGAGCCTTCTATGCCGTCGCAGCTAATAGAAGAAATGAGCTGATACACTGGAGCCCCATACATGGATTGCATAGACCTTGCTTTTGATCATGTTTTACTC
>JAAZZZ010000223.1 GCA_014238985.1 Gammaproteobacteria bacterium | reverse complement strand
AGGGCATCCTGATTATCAAGATAGGAATCGAAGGAAGCGAAACGCTCGATATGAGGATTAGCCCCCTCAACAGCACATGCCTCAATCCAATCGTTGTTTTCAGGCTTCACAACCACAAAGGCCTGAAGGGCTTCATCGAGATCGCCACCATCGCCGATTCCTTCTCCATGCCAGATCGCTTCAAAAAATTCAGACATCACTGAGACAAGTTGTTCAACCATTATCAGCGATGCAGATCTCCAGGACTATTACAAGCCCTTCTCGAAGGCCATTAAGTTGGGTGGCGTGGTTGGCTGCTTGCCAAACCAAACACTATTGGTCCGTCTCAGTGATCGCTATCAATACTTGATGCTTCGGGATAATCACCGCAGCCAAAAGATATTGAGAGTGCTCCAGCCTTGAAGGACCCGAAAGGATGTTCCATCACCATCGCAAACCATCCGTGTGGAGCAGTGCCGATTCTCACTCTCAGCCATCACGATAATTTTATGCTGATCATGCGCTGCCTCGCCCATCGCTGTGACATAGGCGCGCGAGCTTAAACAGTTGCTGGCACAAAACAGTTACCCTCAGGTCAAATCAAGCCACTAAATCTACAACAAAGCCAACTCTTGACCAACCAAATACAAGATCAAATGATCATATATTAATCATTTCACTTAAGAGGCGAGCATATACTTAGCAAGGAATTCAGTCTGATCCCGAAAGCCAACAGCATTGTTAGCCTTGTATGCTGAATAAGCAAAAATCACTGTTCGCACTCTGAACAACAATTAGCCCCCCAATACATCAAGATAACTAAAAAAAGCCCTGCTGTTAGCAGGGCTTAAAAATAAGATTTAGCTATAGGCCGAGAAAAGACTCAAGCTCAACTTCTATCGCTTGGATCAGCGATGTACTGGTAGTCCTCTCAGTTGGATTTCTTATAAACCGCTACTGCTCTTGCAATACAGTTTTCATCTGATTGAGTAGCTTGACTGTTACCAGCAACAGAGGCATTGCACGCCTCTTCAATTGCACCCATGACAGAGTCAGGCACTCCTGGAGCAGCTGAGACAGCCATAGGTGCTGCAAGAGCAACAATGAGCGTGGCGAGCGCAGTTTTCATTGGTATTAAAGAACACCCATGAGGTCTAGCTCGAAAAAAACACTGCGGCATCATCTACGAGGTCAAACGGGGCAGATCTCCGCCTGTGGTAATCATCTTGAACACTCCTTCGGATCAAATGACACATCTCAGCAACGATCTGCAT
>JAAZZZ010000222.1:998-1255 GCA_014238985.1 Gammaproteobacteria bacterium | reverse complement strand
CTACAGCTTAAAACTACTTTTGAAGCATTTGACATTCCATATCCGCTCTTGCAGCACCGAACTACTGTTTTGTTGATGTCTGAAAAGCAAGTCAAAAAATGCAATAAGCTAAACCTTCCCATTGCCGACTTGTTCTTACCAACAGCGGTTTTTATCAATAAGCGTGTACGTCAAATAAGTGATATTGATATAGATTTTTCTTCGCAGCGCGAATTGCTGAAAGATAACTTCAAGGCCTTTCATGATTTGGCTTCACA
>JAAZZZ010000222.1:0-988 GCA_014238985.1 Gammaproteobacteria bacterium | reverse complement strand
ACCGACAAAGCTTTGTTGGGAGCAGTTGAAGCACAAGAAAAAAAGCAGCTCAAAGGCTTGGACAAACTAGAAAATCGCCTCTTAAAAGCCCAGCGGAAAAAACTACAAGACGAGGTTGTGCGTGCCACCGACATTCGAAACGATTTATTCCCAAACAACAGATTACAGGAGCGCACGGCACATTTTTCCGCCTTTGTTTCTGAAGCAGGCATCGCCAATTTCACTGCTGAATTAAAAACCACTTTGTCTACGGCAGAAAATGGTTTGGTGGTCATTCAAATTTGATATCCATAACCTGTTAAAAACTATTGATAAGCGATTCTGCTTCATTGAAGTTTAGTTGTATTTTTGCGTATGCAGAACAAAGTTTTAATTCTCGATTTCGGTTCGCAATACACACAGTTGATTGCCCGACGTGTTCGAGAACTTTCCATCTTTTGTGAAATCCATCCTTTTCACAATATTCCTGAGAACATCAACACATTTAAAGCAGTCATCCTTTCGGGATCGCCTTATTCGGTTCGTGCTGATGATGCGCCACACCCCGATTTGAGTCAAATCAGATCTAAAATACCATTACTTGGTGTTTGCTATGGTGCACAATATTTAGCACATTTCAATGGCGGAGCGGTAGCCCCTTCAGATACTCGTGAATATGGCCGAGCGAGATTGGCACAGGTAGTACCGCACGCTTTTACCAAAGGTATTCCGCTCGAATCCCAAGTGTGGATGAGCCATAGCGATACTATTAAAAATTTACCTGAGCATGCAACCCAATTGGCATCCACTTCTGATGTTGCCAATGCTGCTTATGTCATGGACAATGACATGACCTATGGGATACAGTTTCACCCAGAGGTGTACCATTCGACAGATGGCAAGCAGTTGTTGCAAAACTTTTTGGTTGACATTGCAGGTATTAATCAGGACTGGACATCTGATGCCTTCGTAGAAACTACCGTGGCTACTTTAAGTGAACAACTGGGTG
>JAAZZZ010000221.1 GCA_014238985.1 Gammaproteobacteria bacterium | reverse complement strand
TGTACGGTGGGTTTGAATATATGTGACTATAGGTTCTGCTTGCTCATGTTGTAATATATCTTGATATTCTTGCTCGATATATTGCAAAAAAATCTCATCAATCTGCAAACGTTCAATATCGCGCAGCATTTGCATACGCAGTGTATTATGGGTTCCTTCCCAATTCTCACAAACCAAAGCATCACGCAACAAACGCGGTAGTGAAGAGAAACTTTCAATAACACCATTTCCTGCAAGCATATCAATGGCATGATGAATATGCTCTACTGTCCACAACGCTGAAATATACTTATTCAGATTAACAACAACCCGCAGTACCAAGCTATTATTTTCATCTATTGTTTTTGATGTGTCATCAGTCGAAGATACAGCACGATCATAATCTTGTTGCAACCGAGTCATTGCACATGCTGATGCTAATAAAGCTTGCTGCTGAACCATAATTTGCAACAGATTTTGTTGTACCAATGGATAGTGAATAATCTCATGACCAAATGCATGGCGGTGCTTTGCATAACTTAAGGCAATACAATACGCTTGATGACCCAAGCCCAACACTGCAAAGGTATTAAAAATACGCGATATATGCAAAACATCTTGCATCACTATTTTAAAGCTTTGCCCGATAGGCTCTATGGGATAGGCATAAGCTCCACAAAAATCAATTTCAGCCGAAGCCATGGTACGGGTTCCCAATTTATCTTTTAAACGACGCAGTTGATAATGATTATGCTCACCCTGCCATATTTTTGGCACCAAAAACAACGCCAGCCCCTTACTGCCCGTTTGCTTATGATCATAGCGCGCTGTCATTAATATAACCTCTGCTGCAGCATTGGAACAAAACCACTTTTCTCCTTCAATACGCCAATGCCCATCTGCTGTGGGGAAAGCCAAACAGCCGTTTTGCCCTACATCGGAACCACCTTGTATCTCGGTAAGAAACTGTGCGCCACTGATACTTTGATCATAATCAGCTTGTAGCAATGATTCTAACCATGCCTGTTGTTGTGATAGCTGTTGTTGATGTTGCAATACCCGAATCACACCAGCAGAACAAGCCATAGGACAGTGATGCCCCGCTTCTCCGGCATGACTGGACAGGTAAAACAACAGCATTGCTTGCAGCCAATCACCACGTTGCATATGCCCTAAAATATCTGCTTGGTATATCAAACGCCCTGCTGCTGCATAATCTGGATGATACACAACCTGATCAACACGCTGACCAATATCATCATACTGTTCTAAGCTTGGCCAATTACTGCTTTTATCATTGCGGACCA
>JAAZZZ010000220.1 GCA_014238985.1 Gammaproteobacteria bacterium | reverse complement strand
GAGTTCAGTTTCGTATTGTAAGCATTTCCTGAAGGCTTTTTACCTACAGGGACTGTTATGGTACATGCGCTGTAAAGCAATCACACAGGGAGCGTAAAATGCAGACTGTTACTGATCACCCCCTTGTTTTATCAACCCCCCAAGCGCGTGCAACGCGCTGTTTAGTTTTAAGAGATATGATGGGCCTTTCACGAGAAGCCATTCGTCTACGTTATGGCATTGCGCGTGGCACATTGCAAAATTGGGAATCAGCACGTTTTGGTGGATTGACAGAAAAAGGCGCTAAAAATATTTTAAAAGCCGCGCAGGCAGAAGGCATTGAATGCGATTTACAATGGCTGTTACACGGCATTGGTCCCGAACCCAGGCTCACTGCATCTTCCGGCATCACTGATGGCAGCCAATTATCAAAATTAATCGGCTCCGAACAAGAAATGAAAAATATCTCTACAATGCTCAATGCTTTTAGAAATCATTATCCTAATGCGATCGATATGGTGATCCAAGACACCGCCATGGAACCCGCTTTCTTCATGGGAGAATATATTGCAGGAAATCGTTATTACCGAGAAGCTATTGAAAGTACTGTAAGCTTATATTGTATTGTACAAACATCAGAATACGGCAATCTGTTACGCTATGTTAAATTAGGTGATGAAATTGGTCTTTATCACTTATTTTCTCTGAATCCAGATACCTCTGTACACCAACCAACACGCTATAATGTTGAATTGATCTCCTCTGCCCCGGTGATCTGGCGCCATCGCTTGACCCCTATTGATGAGTCACTCTACTTATAATACACCTCACTGTCCGCTTCATGATGATATCATTTAATTTGATTGATGCAGAATCTATGCAGATGCATTGCAACATACAGAGCGCTTGATTACTGGCTTTATTCTCGGCGCTTCAAACACCATTCAACAACACAATGCCCCAAACGATGCCCACGCTGTTCATATTTTGTAACAGGGCGTTCAGGCGTGTTGAGCATAAAACTGTGTGCACCCACATCCAAACAATCTACAGATGTCAGTTGCATCACACACTGTTCAATGTATTCAGCATACTGTTGATCATCCGTTGTAATATACAACACGCCTTTTGGCTTGAGACAAGCAACCCATAATGCCAACTGTTCTGTTTGAATGAGACGACGCTTGTGACAACGCACCTTAGGCCAAGGATCTGAAAACAAAACATGGATGCGATCCAAACTTTTTTTGAGCAACTGCGGCCAGACAATACGCGCATCTCCATGAATGAGGCGTACGTTATGCAAATCAGCCTGTTT
>JAAZZZ010000021.1 GCA_014238985.1 Gammaproteobacteria bacterium | reverse complement strand
TGAGCCAAAATCCATATTTTTTTGAAAGCTCATTGGCAGTATCTGAAAAAGTCGCTGTACCACGATCAGCCGCCACAACAAGATAAGGATCATCATCATCATAAGAGAGAACACCTTGGGGTTTAATCACCTCAATCCCTGCAAGATTATCTGTCAAATCTAGTAACCCAGAAATGAAAATTTTGTAACATTCAATCGCTTCTGTTTGTGATTCCGCTGCTGTCATCGTTGCCAGCATTTTTTTAGTGATAAAACCACCTTTAGCACCTGCCGGCACAATTAAAGCATTCTTTCCTTGCTGTGCTTTCATCAATCCCAAAACTTCAGTTCTAAAATCTTCTCGCCGATCCGACCAACGAATGCCTCCACGTGCTACCTTTCCTGCACGTAAATGTATCCCTTCAACACGTTCTGAAAAAACAAAAATCTCACATAAAGGTCTTGGTAAAGGCAAATCAGGGACTAAAGCTGAATTGATTTTAAAAGACAAATAATTCAGTGAATACGTCTCAGTTTTATACATATTAACCCGTGTGGTCGCCTCAATTAGGGCAATATAATTTCGAATAATGCGATCTTGGTCAGCGCTATCTACTTCACCCACCGCATGAAGAATCTCTTGCTTTAAACGCTTAAATCGAATGTTTCGACTCTTTTTTAACCCAGGATCAAAACGCAATTGAAACAATGCCACTAACTGTCGAGCAATATCAGGAAAACTTGAAAACGTAGCCTGTATATATTGTTCACTGAGGCTAAATGAAATCTGCTTTAAATAACGTGCATAGGCTCTCAAAATTCGAACTTCAAACCATTGAATTCCTGAAAATAAAACTAAATGATTAAAGCGATCGCTCTCTGCTTTACCCACCCAAACCCGACGCAAGGCTTCATGAAACGCTTCTCGCACAGGAGAAGCCAACGCTTGTTCAGCATTCTGATATTCGACAGTAAATTCACTGATATAAACAATCCGTTCATTGGGCTTTTTAACTTCAAACAATCGTTCTCCAATTGTGCGCATCCCCATATTTTCTAAAATTGGAATTGCATCGGATAAAGGCAAGAATGAGTCTAGCTGATAAATACGCAGTAATAACCTTTCGCCCTGACCTGCTGTCAATTGAATTGACAGACCTTCATGCGCTTCCAAGGACTCACAAACTTGTACCAACTGCGCGCCCACTGCACCTGAATACAAACTACGAAATGATGCAGAAAATGCCCATTGATAGGCCATAAATAATCTATGACCTATTGCAGCCCCCATTAAACGTAACAAAGCAGCCTCGAACTCATCACGCCATGAACTGGCCAACTGAACAATTTTATATTCGATTTCATCTACATCAAAAACGTGTTCTTGCTTCGAATCAATACGAATTAAAAAGTGAACTGCTGCTAATGTGGATTCAGAAAACATTGGATTTGCAGTAATCTCCTGACCCTGAAAAGATTCCATGAGAATTCGCTGCATTTTAATTCTGAGTTCAGTTGAATAGTTATCCCTTGGCACATAAATCAAACAAGATACAAAGCGATTACACACATCTTTTCGAGCAAATAGACGTGTAACACGGCGTTCTTGAATATCAAGAACACCGATACAAATTGATTGTAATTCATCTGAAGTTGCCTGAAACAGCTCATCACGTGGCAATCTTTTTAAAATATGTAATAAACGTTTACGCTCATAGAGCCCAGTTGAAACAATCGATCTGTGAATAATATCCTTGACACGTTGGCGCAATAGTGGAATTCGGCTCGGATCACTGTCATAAGCATCTGAAGTAAACAAACCAATAAAACGCCGCTCTCCAATCAATTTTCCTTTCTGATCAAATACTTTACAGATGATAATATCAGTATAAGTTGCCCTATGCACGGTTGAAAGCGTGTTTGTTTTAGTGATGAGAATTAATTGATTCGAGAGCGCATGCTCACGCATTGCCTTGGGAAAATCACTGTAATAATGTTGCTTAATACTATCGGCATCATTGCTTAACACACCCAGTCCACTGCCTGAAATCAATGTTAAGGCTTTATGCTTTCCATCTCCAGTGACTTCATATTCTCGATACCCAATAAAAGTGAAATATTCTAGCAACCATCTGAAAAATTCACGAATTTCTGAAACTTCTGACGCTTGAAAATTTCTGGGAAGATGCTCTAATTGATCCATCACATCATGCATTTTCAACTGCATCGGACGCCAATCTTCCACAGCACTCCTAACATCATGTAACACCTTCATCAACTGCATTTCAATTTCAGGCATGACTTCAGGATCGGTGTAACTGATCTCGATGAGCAAGTAAGCCTCTTGTGGGTCAGTATCCTCATCACTTGTAGATAACTGTTTCAACTGTCCACTTGATGCGCGCTCAACACATGTTGCCGTAGCATTGATAAATGAATAGACTGTACAACCTGCACGCATCAAGGCTATTCTAAGAGAATCAACTAGAAATGGCTTTGCATCTGTGACCACGGCAAGCAAGCTATGTTCGCACTGCCAAGGAAACTTTTCGTCATCTGCATTAAATAAACGGCATTGATCAATACCCGGCGTTCTCTTATATAACATCCCCCAGAGTGAACAGGCTGCTCCATACAAATCTTTAGACTCACAAGCATCGATTGAATCCAAGGGTGCAGTCCGATAAAAAACTTTGATAAAATCACATAATAAATCTCCTTTTCGCGTTTTATTATGGCTGCGCGCAAATCCAATGATACGCTTCAGCACCCGAGCACGATCAATGTAAGTTCTTTTCATTTGCTTCCTTACGCCTAACCTTGATTCAAAATCACCATCACTTATTCATGTGATAATCCTGTTAATATATTCATTCAGATCACTGTTGTCACTAACATAATGCCATGAGATTATGCTACACTTCAGTATAAGTTATTGAAAGAGACCAAGATGACTTGAATATTGGTGTCTATTGGAGTATAAAATGCGTATTTTACTTGCGGAAGATGATTTAGATTTAGGGCGTAGCCTTCAAGAAGGACTCACTATTCATGGGTATCAAATTGACTGGGTGCAGAATGGTCAACTTGCTTTAACCGCTTTGCAAACACCTGGAGAGCACTTCGATCTGGCTATTCTTGATATTAATATGCCTAAATTATCAGGCTTAGAAGTCCTCAAAGCTATACGCGATGATAATAACACAATCCCTGTGTTTATTTTAACGGCTAAAGATCAAATTGATCATCGTGTTAAAGGCCTAGATTGTGGCGCAGATGATTATATCGTAAAACCATTTGATCTCAATGAATTATGTGCGCGCATCCGATCAATTGCGCGTCGTTCAGCTGAACGTGCAGACCCCATTCTGCGTGTAGGTGATATCGCTTTAAATCCAGCAACCTACACAATCATGATCTATGATGAAGTCGTTGTGTTTTCTCGAAGAGAGTTCACATTACTACAAAAACTCATGGAAAGATCAGGCACTGTTGTCACTCGAGATGTTCTCTCACAAACGCTATACGGTTGGGGTGATGATGTTGATAGTAATACCATTGAAGTTCACGTTCATAATTTAAGAAAAAAAATTGGTGATGCTGCAAACATTCGTACGATTCGAGGTATTGGTTATGTCATTGAAGATAAGATCCAATGATCCGCTCGATTCGATCATTTTTACTGTTCAATCTTTTCTTGAGCGTAACCTTGGTCAGTGTGCTCACGGTTATTGGTAATTTATTTCTAGAACACAGAGGTTTTCAAACTCACCTTGACTCCCAGCTTACCTTAGCTGCGCATACAATCCGTGCCTTTATTGTACCTAACACCAGTGCAACACAAATTAAGCGCATTCAAGATAGGATGAATCATATTCCCCAATATATGCATTCGCTCAATTTTGAATATGACGAAGAAATTGATGATCTCAATCTGTTGCTTAAAAGCATACAATTTCAAGTTTGGGGAGATCGTGGGAAATTATTACTTCACTCGTTTGCCGCACCACAAGTCTCCCTTGCAAAAATGAACACTGGTTTTCACAATATTTGGCATCACGAGCATTCATGGCGCCTCTTTGTGCTCAACTTGCCTGAACAAGACCTCCACATTGTTGTATTACAACGTGACAACTTTCGAGCAGAATTAGAGCGCCAAATCACAGAAGACTCAATTGCTATTATGCTCATCACTTATCCTTTTTTAGCACTGCTCATTTGGATCATTGTTGGACGGGGTCTGGCCAGTATCCGCGCAACAGCTCAAGCGATTAAACGTCGGGCACCTAATAAATTGACTCAAATTCGAAACACGAATGTCCCGAAAGAATTATTACCACTGATTGATGAATTAAACTGTCTTTTTTCCCGCCTGAGTGAAGCATTTGCCCGTGAGCAACGATTCGCCTCCAATGCAGCACATGAGTTGAGAACACCATTGGCTGCTCTTCAAACCCAGGCACAAGTCGCTATGGAAAGTAAAGACATTGAACACATGCAAGCAGCATTGACAAAAGTGCTTAAAAGCATTGAACGCAGCACACATGTTGTTCAACAATTACTCACATTAAGCCGCCTTGTTCCAGAAGCTTCACTTGATGAATTAACATCAATTGATTTAAAGCAATTGGCTTCGGAGATGATCATTGAGCTGCTCTCTTCAGCTGACAAAAAAAATATTTCCTTATCGTTGATTTCACCCGAAAAAATCCCTAAAATTTTAGGTAACAAAACAGCTTTACTGATTCTGCTCAGAAATTTAATTGATAATGCCCTTCGTTATAGCCCAGATGGCAGTGAAGTCAGTATAGAAATCATCCCCCAGGAACAGACACTTACCCTGAGTGTCATTGATAATGGCCCAGGTATTTCTGAACAATTGAGACAACGTGTTTTTGAAAGATTCTTCAGAGTTCTCGGCACTCAGACCGAAGGCAGTGGACTTGGATTAAACATTGTTAAACAAATCGTTGATCTGCATAAAGGCACTATCGAACTCCTCACACCTCAAAAACACCCAGGTCTAGAAATTAAGATCACTTTATGGCACAACTTAAACTCAGCACAATTGAACGATTGATTTGGAGTAACCTTTTCAATTACAATGCCAGAACACTGGATGGCTTAATCTTGAAGGAAGCAAGATGACAACAATGCAAACTTATTCAAAGTCTCTCATCAATATGTCTTATGGTGACATTGATACTCAAGCTGGGGGCCCATACGAATTGATCATTCGACACCTTATGCAAACAAAAGCTGATTTTTTATATCCATCCAAACAAGCACTGATTGCATTACAACTGCAACTCATTGATACAGCACACTGTTTACGTGAACACGCTGGGGACCCTAAAAAAGCTGAAGCAATGTTGCTAGAATTAAGAAAATTTCAGGCACATGCAAAAAAAATCATTGCAGAAATCGATACCATGGAAAAAATATTTCAGCAATACAGTGATGCACTGCTTCAAGAAACCGCTACAACACTTCCTAATGCTTTAAATAAACTCATTGCTGCAGTTGAAGAAAAGAGCACAAAAACCCTTACATCTGATATCAAAAGTTTGCTCTTTAATGACAATGGCATGCCATTGTCTTTTGCTCAACTCACCGCACTCTTAACAGAAAGAGGTATTGTTATATGAGTGATCATGATTTTAGCTTAGGCGTTGTTCGTTTTATAGAGAAAAATGTACACAGTGCTGTTTCTGGTCAGGATACTCAATCAACAACCGATAATCATGAAGCGGCACGCGCCGCCTTTGATGCTACCGTCCAAGACCTTACAACGGCATTTCCCCCACCGACACCTGATCTAAAAAACATTTCTGCTCCCTCGAAGATCGAAGCAGCACAAGACCAGGTGGGCATCTTAAATCAGCAAATACGCTCTTTCCCTGCAACACCTGCTCCTCAAGAAAAAACCCAACATTCAGCCCCTCAATTAGGCCCAGCAGCCACTGAAAAAATAGATCCAGGAGCCCCTATTGTCTCAACAGCTTTAGGCACCTCACTGGGAGGCCCGACAAGCAATGCCTGGGAAGAAGAGTGAATCAGTCAAAAACCCATCAGTTAATCTGCTTTGCATTCTGTCGAGTGATTCATCTGGTCATATCATTCAAATTCATCTAGAATGAGTATTTTAAAATATTGGGACCTCATACTATGAATCTTGATCATATTCAACAGGTCAGCCATACAGCCGCGCCATTATTTACCGAACAGGAAGTGCACACTGCGCTTGATCAAATGAGCGACAATATTGCCACACATTATGTTGAAAAAAACCCGATCGTGCTCTGTGTTCTGATCGGAGGGCTTTACACATTTTCACACATCATCGCACGTTTACGTATGCCTTTGCAGATTGATTATGTCCACGCATCGAGGTATCGAGGTGGCACGAGTGGCCATACTGTGACATGGAAAGCTGAACCCAATATTGATTTAAATGAACGCAATGTGATCATTGTAGATGATATCTTGGATGGCGGACTCACACTTAAAGAGATCACCGAATATTGCCAAACAAAAGGCGCCATTTCAACTGCAACAGCTGTGTTGTTAGATAAAACCAGTTGCCGCCTTTCAGGTGGGCTAAAATTTGCCGATTACACTGGACTCTCAATCAACTCTAATGACTATGTCTTCGGCTGTGGCATGGATTATCAAACTTACCTCAGAAACGCACCCGGAATCTATGCAGTGAACCCAGCGCTATTGAACAGAGATTCTCCAACTCAACCGCTTGAACAAACGGCTAAAACAACAGACTAAGAGCGATTGAAAGCTGAATCTAAGTGATTGAAAATGAGTCAAAAACTCACGAAAAGTCACATGACAATTGTGGATGTTTTTTCTTAACACAATGCTACATAAACGTATGTTTTCAATCGTCTGATTTATGGTTAAGCAATGTCTCAACATGTGATTGATCAGGCTCTGCCACATGCAATGTTTGTGTTGGGAAAGCACAATCAGCTCCATGTGCATGAATCACCTCGATAATCTTTAACAAAACATCCTGCTGAACTGACATAAAATGAGCCCAATCAATCGTTTTGGTAAAAGTATACACCTGAAAATTCAATGAAAATGGCCCAAACTCTACCAAACTGACCAATAAAATGCGTCGTGTATCAATTTCTTCATGTTGATGCAACATCGCTTTAACAGCTTCAATAATCTCAGCAACTTTTCCTGAATCTTGATAGCGTAAACCGACTAAAGTTTTAATTCTACGATTTCGCATTCGCGAAGGATTATCCATTGTAATGATAGAAAAAACACTATTTGGCACATAGCGCGGTCGTTGATCAAAGGTACGAATACGGGTCAATCGCCATCCAATATGCTCAACGGTCCCTTCGATCTCCTGATCAGGAGATCGAATCCAATCCCCTACCTCAAAGGGTCGATCTAAATAAATCATCAAGCCCCCAAAGAAATTTGCCAGCAAATCTTTAGATGCAAAAGCGATACCTACACCACCAATACCTCCAAAAGCCAGTACCCCTGAGATAGGCACCCCGAACACCTCTAACCCGATCAGCAAGGCAATCAATAATACGATGATGCGAAATAACTGGCTTAATGCACGCAACGTTGTACGGTTAATATGGACCACACCCTGATGAATACGTTTTTCTAACCGCTCTTCAAAACCAGAAATAAATCGAACCATAAACCAAACTAAAATCACTAATAAAAAAATCTCTTTAGCTTGAATTAAGAGATTCACCTTAATACCTAAAAAATACAAAAACCAATAGCAACCAAAAAACCAGACCCCAAAAGTGACAGGGTGAGCTAAAGCTTGAACAATTAAATCATCATACAAATATTGTGTTTTTTGAAAAAACTGAACCAAATGTCGAAATAATCTTTTTGAATAAAGACCAAACACAATGGTCAATATGACAATACTCGAAAGCTGAATCAGCTTGATATCACCTTGCATTAACTGTGACATAAAACTATGAATGTATCCAATTTCCTGCCCCTGCACAGTCATCAATAACTCCTTATGATATCCCAATACTTGCTTTCCAATGTTCAAGTTTAACTTGTAAATCGTAGTTACGCGCTGTGGACAATTGTGATAACACACGCCTGACCGCAGACCTATCATTGCACAATAATGCTAGATCAATACCTGATTCAAATGCAATTTTGACCCGATCAATTGGATCTGAATATAGATTAACAACAGCTTTCATCGATAAACAATCTGTAAGAATCACTTGTGATAATTTAAGTTGTTCTCGCAAAATATTCACCCAAGTTTTAGAAAGACTACAGGGCAAATTGTCAATTTGAGGAAAACACACATGTGACAACATAATACCAGACAGCGCTGACTGCAATGCAATATAAGGTAATATATCACGCTGCATTAAAGCTTCCAATGAACGCGGATCACCTTCAGACGTTTGATGTGTATCACCTTGAATCCCTCCGTGTCCTGGAAAATGTTTTCCAATTGCTGGCATACCGGCATCTGCCATACCACTGATATACGCTGCAGCCAATCGAATGATCTCCTCAGGATTATTGGAAAAACAACGTTCATGCAGGACATCGCCGGGTTGGGTACCTAGATCAGGCTCACAATCCAAAACAGGTGCTAAACAGAGATCAATTCCGATCTCTAATAAACTTTGAGCCATATTGTAACCAACGTTTCTGGCTTTTTTTTGCGCTGTTTGAGATTCATTTAACGCCAGTTGTCCTAAACTTTTTAGACTCGGCAATTCTAAAAAGCCTTTGCCTGAAAATCGCTGTACACGCCCTCCTTCTTGATCGACAACAATTAATAATTCTGATTTGACAGCATGAATTGAATCACACAGGTCTTTAAGTTGATCTGATGTTTTAAAGTTACGCTGAAATAAAATCACACCACTGACCCGTGGATGTTTTAACAATTCAATGTCTTCTTCTACTAACGCCAACCCACCTACATCGATGATCAATTGACCACGTAAAACAGTGAGCAACGAAGACGTCTTGCTAGAAGTTTCTGTTGCTGCAGCATCACTGCCAACATGAGCGTTATTTTGGCTGCTTAAATCGCCTGTCATCGTGCCCCCTTTCATATACACGTTTTGACATACTATAACAGATCACTGATACACGACACAAAAAAATGTCTCACGGCAGCTGCCGGTCTTGATTAAATACAATTTGAAAATATTGGTACTTGGAACCGTTGAAAGCTTAATTTAGGCGAGCAAAAACACATCAAAATGCGTTAAAATGAATAATTTGTATGCGAAAGGTGGCAGTTTCAAGTATTTTTTAACACAGTGAGTATAACATGAATTCATGTTTTCAATACTTCCTGATCGATATCTCATTGTTTTTAAAAGGCGATCAGCCTCTAAAATACACTTGACTTATGGCCCTAAATTCACCAACCTCATCAAGACAATG
>JAAZZZ010000219.1 GCA_014238985.1 Gammaproteobacteria bacterium | reverse complement strand
AAATGATACATAAGATTGGGGAAGAAACACTAAATATTCCAATTTTATTAGAAAAAGTTTATTTAGGTCGTTTTCCGATTATGCTTCATTCTAATTTGTGCATTCTTAAAGGTTTATCAACGGAGGCCCGTTTTAACAAATCACTGACCCATCCGCTGGCTCCTGATGGAGCGCTTGAAGGGAGTGCTTGGTTAGCTTGAACAGGTTGCGCTCCCGGATTCAATCTTGGGGCAGGTGCCATTGGTTGACGCGGCGGTGGGGCTCGAAAGGGTGCTTGTCTGGCTTGTGGTTGAGGGGCTCTTTGTGTTTGAGGAGGCATTGGCGCAGGAGCAACATGAGCAACAGGAGCTGGCGCGGCAGCTCTTGCTTGTGAAACTTTAAAAGCAGGTGCAGCATCCAATGCTTTACCGGATTTTGTGACAATCTCAGACAAATCTCTTAGCGCGGCTATTTGATCTGCTACCACTTTACGCATGGCATCTGCGCTCTGTTTTGTTTCATCAGGTAATTCCATCACGCCCTTGCGCATTTGCACCCTTGTTTCTTCTAGGTCACGCTGAACTTCCTGACTTGCCAGATGCATGGCCTCAGTAGCAGCTGAAAAGCGAGCTGTGGTTTCTTCAATCGCAATGCCGATTTCTGAAGAAATTGTCGAGCCTACTAATCTCGATTTTTGAGTCATTTCATCCATGGTATTGGTCAGCATTGAACCAAAGGCTGCCATAGATTCTTCAATCTCATTGGAGCGTTGAGACAAACCATTTGCCAAAACCTGAATGGCGCTTTCACGCTCTGCAAGATTACCGGAAAATTCCTTATGGATATTATCAATCATCGTGGTTGCGTTTTGCAACATTTGACCCTGCTGCTCAAAGCGGTTTGCAATATCACCAATATTAGCCATCAAACTGGTTGATGTTTCATCCATCCTGGTTTGTGTGGTATGAGCCAGCTCAGTTGAAAATTCCACATTTTCTCTTGTCTTGTTGACGGTTTCAGCCAACTCGTTAGCTTGTGTAATAATAGACCTTTGAATCTCTCCCAGATCTTGATTGGCATTGTTGATCAATTCCCCAACAACCTCACTGATATCTCCCAGTTTACCCAGCAAATCAGTAACATTCAGGTTCACGGCTTCATGTACAGCTGCTAGTTTGACTGCAACATCTGAACCCTGATTATCTAGAGTGATAACAAGAGGCAGTGCCTTTTCTTCAAGTATTGTAGTCAATTCTGTAGAACGACTTTCAAGAAGTTCATTAAACTCATGGGTTTTTGTCTCAAGCAATCTTTGACTGTCTGTCAAGCTAT
>JAAZZZ010000218.1 GCA_014238985.1 Gammaproteobacteria bacterium | reverse complement strand
GCCTTCATTTGCTTGAATGTGACCCCAATCGGTTCAATGAAATATTGCATAATGAGTTTAGGGTGATTGAATGAAAAACTATTGGCTGGGCGAATCTGTCCAGAGTGCTTCAAGTGTGTGGAAATTCATAAGTTCGCAGAGGGTTTGAATTGAAGATAATTGATTTATGCTCTGGCATGGGTGGCGCAAGCGAAGCGTTCATTCAAGCGGGTGATGATGTCGTTAGGATTGATAATAATATCCTATTGTCTGAAGTTCCCCATACTATCATGATGACAATTCAGGAATTTAGAGATTGGTTAATTCAATTACGTTCGAGGGGGCATGTATTCCCCAAAGTTGACCTAATATGGGCGTCACCCCCCTGTCTTGCGTTTTCAAATGCCTACGGAGCCCCACGGTCAAAGGCTGGCCGAGCTGGGGCCGAATATTCTCCCGATTTATCAATCCTCAAGTGTTGTGTTGAAATAATTGAAATATTGAAGCCTCGGTATTATGTTATAGAAAACGTGGCCGGAGCAATCAAATTCTTTAAGCCAATCATGGGGGCGTTCAATCAAAAAATTGGCCCTTTTTTCCTTTGGGGAAAATTCCCCCACATCATCATACCTGGGGACTTCAAACATTCAAAAGTTGATGGAGATGTGTGGTCTGATAATCCACTACGGGCAAACATTAGGGGTAAAATTCCGTTCCAGATGTCGGCATCATTACGCAAAGCGATGATATCTCAAAAAACAATCATGGACTATTAAGGGAGCCATGAAATGTATTCATTGAAAGGCCAAAAGATTCCCAATGAGTCAACCTCATTACCGTTTGAATCTTTGAATTCGGTAGGTTCCCCCTTCCTAACTGAAAGTCTTCTTCTTTGTGTATCAAGCCAGTCACCGGCGTTTGAGATTAAAGAAGAGCCGGTAACCCACTCATAAGCCGCATAACCGGCAATCCCTACTCCCAATGCACCGACTCCGATAAAGCCCGTAAGAACACTTTGTTGGACATTAGATATTGTTTGAGCGGTTTTTTTAGATTTGATGATGGCTCTTGATTCTTCAATTAGTGGAATGAGTTGGGAGCGTTCGAGGTCACCAAATGTCACTCGATGCTCGGTGACTTGAGTTGGTGCTTTGCGTGGCATCTCAATTCAACCGCTTCAAACATTTGTTGAGTATCTTTTCAATGGCGGCCATATCTTGAGTAGTAATAACCCCAATAACTATGTTACCTGTCGCCATATAGACCGTTTTTACTTTTGCTTTTGCTTCATTTAGTCTGTTTTTGGCTTGGGCTTTTGTCATCCTGGGCATT
>JAAZZZ010000217.1 GCA_014238985.1 Gammaproteobacteria bacterium | reverse complement strand
GAGTTAAGCGGTGTTGTGGTTTCATCCATGTCTTGGCCATAAAGGAGGAGGCCTGCTTCAAGGCGCAGTGTATCACGGGCCGCAAGGCCGCAAGGTGTTACGCCTTGGTTTTGTAGCTTGGCCCAGAATGATTCAATGCTATCCTGAGGTAAAATAATTTCTAAACCATCTTCACCGGTGTAGCCCGTACGTGCGATGACCGTATTGTCCTCGAGCAATGCATTGAAACGTTTTAATTCAAGAATAGGCTGTTTGAGTGTATCTGGAAACACCTGTGTGCACAGTGTACGTGCAGCGGGACCTTGTACGGCTAAAATGGCGCGGTTTTTAAGTTGTGAAATAGATACTGTGTACGCCTGTGCGTGTTGTTGAATCCAGTCAAAGTCCGGCTTGATGCGACTGGCATTGACCACCAGTCGATACTTTTGATCGTGCATGCGTGTGACGATGAGGTCATCTATAATGCCCCCTTCATGATTGAGCATACACGTGTAAAGGCACTGTCCATCTTGTTTCAGTTTTGTGCAGTCATTGCTCATTAAAATTTTTAATGCACTTAGTGCGTCTGCCCCTTCAAGATCAATGATGCCCATATGTGAGACATCAAAGACACCCGCAGTTGTTCGAACAGCCTGATGTTCATTTAAAATCGAGCCATAGTGAATGGGCATTGACCAGCCAAAAAAATCTGAAAACTGCGCATTTAATGCTTGATGTTGTGCGTATAATGGGGTATGCATCTTTTACTCCTGAGGGCAAGATGTGTGTTGCACTGTATGCGAAAGTTTGATTCAGAATCAAGTGCTCTGTTTAATAGGTTAATAGGCGAGTAGTATTTTTGAAAAATGCAGGGGTATGATAAAAGGTATTTATCTTGATTTTGCATGGATTTATATTGATGAGTCCGCTATGATAGGTAACAAAGTTTTTCCAGATATTTACGTGGAAACTATGAGCGTATGTTTCAAAATTTTATACAATTAAATAAAGCATGGCAACATGAGACTATGGCGTATATGTTCATAGTGTTTGTGGCGTAAACCAGATCATGTGTCCTCGTATTTTACTGATGGCAGAAGAACAGCATATTACGGATGCACTGTCTCGACATTATACAGATGAATTTGAAGTTTTGTCAGAAGGCGAGCCTTTTTCAAACTTGCTGAATCATTTGTGTGGTCGACCGAGGGCAAGGGCTTGCGTGAATATTTCTATTTTAGACTCATTAGATCATAGGTATGATGTGTCTTTATTGTCGTCGATACAAATGAAATCATTGTATCCTATCTTTCTTAATTTTTATGAACAGATTCAGCGGGGGGGGGGGAA
>JAAZZZ010000216.1 GCA_014238985.1 Gammaproteobacteria bacterium | reverse complement strand
AGAAAGCTCAATCCTTTTTTACCAAAGGCCTTGTAGGCGGCTTCTTTTATGCACCATTGCGTGGTTCTAAAACGATCTGTTTCTTCTGACATATGCTCTGAGCTATGTAAGAATTTAGGTGCAATACGCTGTACTTTGGGTCGTTCTTTTTCGATATCAATTCCAAGCGGGTTGTCACCCACTGCTATTGCAGCAAAATTATGAGAATGCGTAATGGAAATAAATTTTCCGTCAGCTAAATGTGGTTTTCCAAAAGCATCGTAATGCAATGCAGCTGGGGTGTATCCAAGTGCCTTGAGCAAATGCCTAACGCTCAAAAAGCCTTTTCGGTGTACAGTGGATTTCATAGTGCCTAACCTGTTGATACACATATCGGTAAGTGAAATGTCTTGGCGCAACCAATCCTCAGTTTCATCTATCTGCCACACCAAAAAAAGTGTATTGTAAGAAATCTTGTCCTTTTTGTAAATGGGCATGATATGTTGTAAATTTGTCAGCTAATTGCTAGAAATCAAATATACAAATATGGCTACGAAAACGACTACCTACGTACCTTATAAAGTCAAAGACATTACTTTAGCTGATTGGGGAAGAAAAGAAATTGAATTGGCAGAGGCAGAAATGCCTGGACTGATGGCACTGCGTGAAGAATATGGTGCAGAGCAGCCGCTGAAAGGTGCGCGCATCGCTGGATGCTTGCACATGACCATTCAAACAGCTGTGCTAATCGAAACACTTACAGCGCTTGGGGCAGATGTTACATGGAGTTCATGTAATATTTTCTCAACACAAGACCATGCTGCAGCGGCTATTGCTGCTGCTGGAATTCCAGTTTATGCTTGGAAAGGCATGAATGAAGAAGAATTCAACTGGTGTATTGAACAAACGATATTCTTTGGTGAAGATCGCAAACCCCTAAACTTGATTTTAGATGATGGTGGCGACCTAACCAATATGATTCTTGATGAATTTCCTGAGCTTGCTGCAGGTATCAAAGGACTCTCAGAAGAAACAACCACAGGTGTGCATCGTTTGTATGAGCGTATGCAAAACGGAACACTTCCGTTACCTGCCATTAACGTAAACGACTCGGTAACCAAGTCGAAGTTTGACAACAAATACGGCTGTAAAGAATCAGCGGTTGATGCGGTACGCCGTGCAACAGACATCATGCTTGCTGGAAAGCGCGTTGTTGTTGCTGGATATGGTGATGTTGGTAAAGGCTCTGCCCAGAGCCTGCGCCAAGAAGGCATGATTGTTCGAATCGCAGAGATTGACCCAATCTGCGCAATGCAGGCCTGTATGGATGGATATGAAGTTGTTTCACCTTATGTTAATGG
>JAAZZZ010000215.1 GCA_014238985.1 Gammaproteobacteria bacterium | reverse complement strand
CTGCAGTGAGCATTTCCTCAGTGATCCCCTCTCCAGCATCTGCTACAGCATCTGTGATTGCAAGCGAAACAGAATTTTTCACAATAGCATTTGCTACCGCCAAAAACTCATCGCTATCAATCGAGCCCTCAGAAGCAGAAGTCATTGCCGTTTGTACAGCATCAGAAAATGCAGAAATATCATCAATTCCTAAATTTTCAGCCACTTCTGCTAAAGTGCTAGCAACGCTATCTGCTGTCGCTGATCCTGCATCAATAGAATCGGCAGCAATATCAACCCCTGCCTCTTCTAAGGCCTTTATACCTGAGGCAATTGCCGTTGACGTAATTTGTTCTGCTCCTTCTGCTGCTGACGATATTGCCGAAAGAGCTGTGGTGGTTGCCGCCTCAGCCGCGTCTGCTGCAGCTTCTGCTGCCAGACCCACTGCTTCTAGAACCTCACCAATAACTGAAAAAATCTCTCCAAACCCAATTCCAATGATGAGACCAGCAATCCCTAAGACAATACTAAGCTGAGTCATTGTAGAAAGCTGTTCTGGCATTGAGCTCGTTGTCTCTGCTGTGGAAGCTGTTTTTTGTGAGCCAGCGCTTTGAAGCAATGAAAGTTGTCCCATCAAATAGGCGCCTAACTTGCCTAAGGATGTTTTATCAAGATAATCAGACATAAAATTCAAAAACTCAATTCCAATTTGAAGATAACTAAATCCATTAAGTCCATTATCTGAAAGATTTGGAATAGAGGCAAACTGCGCCCATACACCTTGAGCAATCGCAAGAGTTAGTGGATCTGAAATATACTCCGGCAAATTCATCATGATTATAGACAGGAAACTTCCCACATCGCTTTCAGCGGTCAATGTATATGTTAAAACACCATTCATAAAGTTGCCATAATAACTCTGAAGTGTGCTACTATAAAGGTCTGTAAAAGCATCAATATCATCATCAGAAACACCGTCCCATGATAAATATGTAGCAAGTGAATCACCAAAGTCAGATAGTTGAGCATAAGTTAAAGTTAAAGAATCAGATGCAAGCGCATCATCTCCGAAAGATGCACCAAAGGCAAAATTTACATCTGTCGATGAACCTTGCGCTTCCATCAGAGCTACATATAGAGGGTTAACTCCCATTATCAATCCTATGATGTATTTTGCAGTCATAGGAATATTCCATATTCCAAAATTATCGGTCACTGTCGTTGTATATGAATTTGATCCAGGAAGCGCTAAAGTGAGAGTTGTTCCATAAGTGGCAACTGGTGGATCGAGCATGCCATTAGTATACGTTCTATGATAATCAATAAAGCCTTGCTGCCACCAAGAAATCAATGCGTCTTTG
>JAAZZZ010000214.1:1013-1343 GCA_014238985.1 Gammaproteobacteria bacterium | reverse complement strand
ACGTTGTAAATATATGGACTGTGTTGAGGTGTGTCCGGTGGATTGTTTTCATGAAGGTCAAAGCCTGTTGGTGATTGATCCTGAAGAGTGTATTGATTGTAATTTATGTGTGCCTGAGTGTCCGGTTGATGCCATTTATCCTGATGAAGAATTACCAAAGGATCAACAGGCATTTTTAGAATTCAATGCTCGAATGTCTCAAAAATGGCCGGTGATTGATGTTAAAAAAACGCCTCCAGATGGGGCGGATGCTTGGTCAAAAGTTAAAGAAAAACGTCAATTTTTGATCGATGATGAAGGGCAAGCATTATAAGATTTAATCTGTGTCAT
>JAAZZZ010000214.1:0-1003 GCA_014238985.1 Gammaproteobacteria bacterium | reverse complement strand
CGGTGTCATTGAGCAGGATCAATGAGGGTTTACTGTGGGATAGGATCGTGTGTTGAGTTTGAGAGGGGGCAACGATATACTGAGCTGAATCTGATCAGGGAGGGGTGGTGTCAGAACAGGAAGAGGCGTCTTCAGCAGTCGATCTCGATCGTCGCGCGTTTTTAGTTAAGCTTGCATCTATTTTTGGTGCAGTAGGGGTGGCTGGTGTTGCATGGCCGTTCGTACGTGCTTTATTCCCTTCAGCTGTAGCACGTGCAGCGGGGAAACCCGTCAAGCTGAATGTATCTGATCTCAAATTTGGAGAGCAACGCACCGTGATTTGGCGTGGACGTCCGGTGTGGGTGATTCGTCGTACACCGAACGTCATTCAATCCCTTTTGAAACCTAATGGACATTTGAGTGATCCAAATTCTAAGATTCCTCAGCAGCCTGCGTATGCACGAAATGCCACGCGTTCTATTCGTCCAGATATTTTGGTGTTGGTTGCTGCATGCACGCATTTAGGGTGTGTGCCCACGTATCGACCTGATCCCAATACATTAGAGCCTGATTGGCCCGGAGGCTTTTTTTGTTCGTGTCATGGGTCTAAATTTGATTTAGCAGGTCGTGTCTATAAGGGTATGCCTGCACCCACTAACTTAGAAGTGCCTCCATATCATTTTGCAGATGCGCAAACATTGGTGGTGGGTGCTAATCCAGAGACAGTATAGGGTGGATGTATGACACCACAACATCAAACATCAACGTCAGGGCTCTGGGCATGGTTAAATGCTCGAATGCCGGTGAAAGCATTTTTCGTTGAGCATCTTGTCAATTATTTTGCACCTAAGAATCTTAATTTTTGGTATTTCTTTGGTTCATTAGCACTGCTTCTATTGGTCAATCAGATCCTCAGCGGTATTTGGATGTTGATGTATTATGTGCCAACGGCTGAAGAGGCTTTTGTGTCGATTGAGTTGATGATGAGAGAGGTTCGTTTTGGGTGGTTGTTTCGGTACATGCA
>JAAZZZ010000213.1 GCA_014238985.1 Gammaproteobacteria bacterium | reverse complement strand
TGACTCTTCACTACGGAGGAGGAGGACGGGGTGTAGTAGTTGGGTAGTTGGGGAAGGCAGGGCAAGGGTCGAGGGGAATAAACTGCCACTGGTATTACAACATTGATCAAGTGTTAAGTGATCTTTCAGCGGTCCCTGAAGCTAAGCGTACAGCTCGATTTCGGTGTGTATTGGTTTGGATGCTTGAGCCCAATCATCCTTCACCCAAGGTGTTCGAAGGCAGCTGGGAGGGGCTTATTACACTAGAGCGACGCGGGCAACAGGGATTTGGTTACGATCCGATTTTTTATGTGCCGGATCAAGGCTGTACAGCAGCAGAGATGGACGATGATCTCAAAGCATCGCTCAGTCATCGAGGACAGGCGTTGCGTTTGATGATTGATTGTTTAAAGGACATGGGTGCGTGAGTGCCTGAGTTTTTTTGAAGGATGGATATATTTAAAAATAGTTAGTTTTATATGCCTTATGCCAGTATCAGCGTTTTTTCAAGAATCTTCTTAACAATCAAAAGAGTCAGTTTGCCGAGAGGGTGGGGTTTAAATCCTCATGTTAAGGAAATGTATTAAAGAGAGGGCGTGTTTGTAAGGCCTGGGACAGGGGGTGTAGGTCCAGAAGAAGAATGTTGGGTTAAAATGGGAGGCGCCATTGATTTTACGAGATCATGGAGCGCCTTAGATGTTGTACACAAATTACCGCGATCTGCTGCTGAAAGGTATGGAAACAATTGAAACAAACTATTTGCTAGAAGAGTGGGGGAGTCCATCTTAGGTTGAATCTTTGCAGCCAAAGAATCACAGGTGGAGCTATTGATGGGTGGGTGGGTCGATGAGACAGCTTTCTCTGACGGGGGTGAGAAGCCCTCTGCTTTGAATCGATCAGGGTGTTGATGCAAGAGCATTTCACGATCAGCTAAATTTAAAGTATTTAAAAAAAGGATGATAGATGTGGTGGAGAAGCCTGCACAGGATATTTGGTCAGGTGTATCCTTTTTAGATTTTAAGATAGAGTATAAGCATTTTAATTTTGGATTGGATTGAAAATCAATGTGTTCATGCAGCCATTTCTTCAATAATTCTAATAAATTCTGACGTGCATTCGAATCTAATTGATCCCAAGGGATAGCAGCAAGGGGTGTTTCAGTGCCATTGATGGTTTGATGGATTGATAAGACAGCTTGATTAAGTGTTGAGTGAGTGGATAAGTGAAGCGTCAAGTTGTGTTCAGTGAGGTATTCAGAAATCTGATCTGGATCAACGGGTTTCAATGTAGGATAAGGCGGTTGAGTCATTTTGTAATACATGAATTGACAAAATGACAGCAGGAATATAGACGCAATGATACCTG
>JAAZZZ010000212.1 GCA_014238985.1 Gammaproteobacteria bacterium | reverse complement strand
GGATTGGAGCTGGCCCGGATTGTGATGGTCAAATACTCGTAAACTACGATATTTTTGGCCTCACACCTGGGCAAATCCCACCGTTTGCACAGTGTTTTTTAACAGAACAAAATCCTTCTATTTTAAAGGCCACACAAGCATATCGTGATGCTGTGCGTCAACGCACATTTCCCCGCCCCAGAACAATTCCTAAAAAAACAACTGTTTACTGATGACTCAGCACACCCTAAAACATCTAACGACCGTGAAAGAATGCCACACGTGGTGCTTAGCTCAAAAGCACACCGGACAAACCTTAGCACTTGTCCCCACCATGGGCGCATTGCACGCAGGTCATTTGGCCTTAGTGACATACGCTTTACAACAGGCTGATCGCGTGATAGTCAGTATTTTTGTGAATCCGACACAATTTGCCCCTACAGAAGACTTTGATGCTTATCCACGTAATCTTGAATTAGACCTTAAGCACTTAAAAGCTCTAGGCGTGCACGCAGTTTTTTGCCCAAAAACGACTGAACTTTATTCAGATTCATTGAATGACCAAACACTGGTAATGCCACGCATCGTACGCCAGATATTGTGCGGTCAATCTAGACCTCATTTCTTTCAAGGCGTTGCCACTATCGTGCTCAAACTATTGAATTGCTGCCAACCTGATATTGCTGTATTTGGCGAAAAAGATTATCAGCAATTAATCGTTATCCGTCAGATGATTCAAGACCTACTCATCTCCTGTCAGATTCATAGTATCCCAACAGTACGTACGCAAACAGGCCTTGCCTTGAGCTCTCGAAACCAATATTTATCGCCTTCACAGCAAAACCTAGCCCCTGAACTGTTTAAAGCGCTTAAAAACATTGAACAGGGCCTATGTGCAGGCAATCCAATCACTTGCCTATGTGAAAACATGCATACACACTTAACGCAATTAGGCTTCAAGCTAGACTATTTAACCATTCGACACCCAGAAACCTTGGAAAAACTTCAACCAGAAGATACCACTGCAATCATCCTTGTCGCTGCTTGGCTCGGACACACTCGACTCATCGATAACTTAATATGCAAACACTCCTTCCATCAGCCTGCATTGTGAGTCTTATCTCACATCATTATCCTCTCAAATTGGCAGACATACTTTTTAAATATCCTTATAATGATAAGAATTTTATTTTCAAAGACAGGGAGTCTCACATGGCCTATCAAGATTTACCAGACAACGCGCAGCTCAAAATCAATCAATTGCTGATGACCGATCGCTTTCAGGAAGCTAAAGTGTTGTACCAACAGTACCATGCGTTATACCAGATTAATACACAACCTCTAGATACAAATTGTTAACTCGATCATACGCGATTAAA
>JAAZZZ010000211.1 GCA_014238985.1 Gammaproteobacteria bacterium | reverse complement strand
GATATTTTTTTATTATTATTTAAAGGAAGTGATTTTTTTTTATTTACTAGTATTTTTGACTCATTACCATAATAGAAATTACACACTCTCGTGTAATATCTTGTCATTTTTATCGTGATACGGAGTTGTTTTTGTGCTCGCAGTTATAGAAATTTTCTCTGTTGCTTCTTTTGAGCTAGGTTTTTTTGTTTTAGGATCAATGAATATGTATTCATATACAAAAGTGCATAGCAAACTATCGGGCTCCCATTGAGGGGGAAAATCTGCTAACAGATTTAAATCAATATGATTATCCAGCACAGATAATTGAGGGTGGCATGTCCATTCAGTGCAGCGGGGCTGTGCCGCCGGCACCGGTGTGCTAATGTAAAATGATGATGTTATAGCTCCAGCAACTTTTAAATAATAAAAGCCACTGGGATAAGCGCTTAAGTCACAGGATGTTTTGCTCGGGGATAGGTTGAGGCTCGTAACTTTTGCATCACTCTGCCACAGCTCAGCATCTTCAAGTGACTCAACAGCCCCTTCTATGTGAAGCATCGATCCAGAATCGATACGAGGTACTGCATATTGACCCACACCATGCGTGATTATCCCCACCACCCCAGTTGATTGATACATCGGTTGTTTGCTCTGCGCCTTGCCGTTGGCATCTGCGAGAAAATAATTAATTTGGTATGCGTATAAATCAGTAGGCAGGGCACTAACATCAACTTCACAGCGACCATTTGCTTTAACTACAATATCTAAAGGTGAGCTCTTTTTAGCTGATTTAACTGATATATTAAAAGAAGCAGTTACATTTTTTTCAGCAGGGATTGGCCAAGATAATATGCCATTTTTATAGGAAACTTGCAAGGGGATAATGGTTTGCGCTTTTGCAATTGCGCTGGGCTGGAATAAAGGTAATTCGGTTTTTGTCTCACGTCCTGCAGCATCACGATGCGAAATGGTTGTTTCAACATCCTCTGGCGGATGTGGAGTCGTAAAAAAATCTGCTCTATTATCTGCCGTTAACTGCGATAAATCAGTTTTTGTTGCTTGAATTTGCAGGGTTGATCTGCCTAACATATCAGATGCATAAACTGTCATAACCCCTTCGTGTCGGTTATCACGCCATATGTTGGATGAGCTGTCAAAGCTTGCCTGGTAATACTCGCCGGCTTGATTGCTCATGCTGCAACGCTCACCGAAGGTGGTATATTTGGTTGAGGTGTGGGTCACAAGCGTCGCATCTTGTAATGTGGACTTTTGAGTTGATCTACCTCTGACATCAAACCCATATCTTATTTCATCCGTATGCATTTTGCCGTCTTTGCCAGGGTGTGGATTGATCAAGCGTATAACTTGGCCTGCTGAATCT
>JAAZZZ010000210.1 GCA_014238985.1 Gammaproteobacteria bacterium | reverse complement strand
ATTTATTCTAATTGATGCACCTGTTGAAATACCTTCTAATCTTGAAAAGAAAACACTCGTTGGATTAGGAGATGGATTTACGCTGATGATGTTTCCAACACAAAACAGTTATCGTTTATTGGCAGAGGTCAGTGAATCAGAGCGCTATCAATTTGATCCAGATCCAGATGTTTTTAGAACAATGGTCGAGGCAGTTTTGCCCGGAGAAATTTTGATTGGAGAGACGATTTGGTCATCTAAATTTTATATCCATGAAAGGCTTGCTAAACATTACAGGAAGGATCGTGTTTTCTTAGCTGGAGATGCTGCGCATACACACTTACCTGCTGGTGGACAGGGCATGAATACTGGCATGCAAGATTCAATTAATTTAAGTTGGAAATTAGCGCAAGTCATTCAAGGTCGCAGTTCAACCAATGTATTAAACAGCTATATGGAAGAACGTCGGCCTGTGGCTCAAAAAGTTTTAAAACTGACAAAAAAAACAGGAAAACAAATTTTAAATCAAAACCCAATACTAAAATTTATGATGAAACACGTGATTGCGCCATTGAGTCGAGTGGGCCTGTTACAAGACATTTTGACAAACACAATGGCGCAAGTCAGCATCCATTATCGCGGATCAAGTTTATCTAAAGGGCGCTCAATGAATGGTTTAAAGCCAGGGGATCGTTGTGTTGACTTACCTTTAAAGCAGTTGGGTTCAAATTATTGCTTGATTGATGGTGTAGGCAATATTCCTGAAGTGTGGAAAGAACAGTTTTCAACAGCATTGGTTCAACAAAGCACACTGAATTCAAAGCCCTTTAAAGGTTATTGCTTGGTCAGACCAGACCGATATATTGCTTATTTGGGTACAGATCTTCAAGCGCTGGAGCGCTATCTTTAAGGTGAAAGCATTGTTTTTTAATGAAAATCAAGGTGTAATTTCATTTTATTAAAACATTAAGGTGAATTTTATGCCAGTATGTAAATACAATTCAAGCACTGAAATATGGGTCAATACCTTTTGATGTTGCTGTAGAACAGATTCAAGCGTTACTGGAGCAAGCGCGGCTATATGATTATGATTACACAGGAATGGATCTAAGGAATGAAAGACCTAGCGACAGAATTGGCGGTGTGGGCTTAGCCGCGCTTGCTAAGGGATTAAAAGGGAGCCAGATCACAACACTGGAGCTAGGTTTTAACAACGTTGGCGCTGAGGGCGTAGAGGCGTTTTTTAAAGCTTGTTGTCAATGTGCTGAGCAGGGACGATTCGTTTCAATTGAAGGCGTTGTTTTTACAGAAGAGCAAGAGGATGAGATTAAAGTAACTTGTGATGCGGCGCTTAAGAAAACTGCAGCGTCCATAAAACCCAGAGA
>JAAZZZ010000020.1 GCA_014238985.1 Gammaproteobacteria bacterium | reverse complement strand
TACCGATTGCAGATAGGCCTATTAATAGGTGGTTCTGGTTGATGATTGATCTTTGAACTTAGATACGATATCTGACAATTTTGACGTTTAGGCTGGTTGAATGCGCTTGATTGTGTAGGTCGAACAGTTCTAGTTGGGTTCATTCTTGCATCTACTGCACCCACAGTGCTTCGCTGTGATACATCAGCATGAGACAATCGAGTAATGACGCGCGCCATGGTTTTTGGCATCCTAGGTAGATATTGATCAATCTGCTGCCTGATCCATTCTGCATATGCCCCAGGCTGAACAAGTTGGCCCTTATGATTCAAGTGGTTTCTAGGCGGATATCCGACAAACTGTTTGCCCACAACTGTTTCAGCTATCGTCAGACCTAAGGAATACGCATCATGCAACATTCGAGCCTTGGGTGCTTTAAAATCATAACCTGAACAATATAGCTCAGGCGGTATATAGCCTGGCGTGCCATTCCAACAACCATGATCCTTGCCAATCTTGAGGTTTGTTGTGAATCCAAGATCACATAGTTTACCTTGAACCACAGCCCCTTGACGCAAGCACACTAAAACATTTTCTGGTTTTATATCAAGATGCGCCATATCTTGCCCATGCATATATTCCACTGCAATAACCATATCTTTTACAAGCTGTTTGGTGCGTGCAACACGCATGGTCGGATCAGACGCTGAAGATCGAATGAAAGCGCTTAAATTTTTAACATTGCGCCCCTCAGGTTCAAAGAACATATCAACTCGATTTAGACCGCAGTAAAATGCAATCACAGAACATGCAATATGCTCAGGCCCTTGCGTCGTATGCTTTAATTGCCTAAGAAAATTGATTTCTCTCCACCCATTCTCACAAAAATGCTTTTGTCCGCTTTCTTTTCTGATAGATTTTGACACAAACTGCTGTGTGAGCGCTGTCTCAGATCCTCTCAGCTGCTGAAGTCTTTGCGAGGGCTCCAGGGTGTGCGTTAACTTCCATGTACCAACCAGCATGCTGATCCCTCCAGACACAGCGGCCACAACATAATTGATGAGGATTGAAATCGGCAGCACAGGGGGTATCAGGGCACACACAATCAGCAGTGCATATAACCCTAAAAGCACACCACTCAATATCATCCATTTAGCAAAACGACTCTTTTGACCTTGGATGGGAATAGCTGCAGCAAAAAACATTTTAACTGTACCAAATGTACCTTTTCCAAGGGTCTTTCCTCTTACTGAATCAAGCTGCTCTATATCCCATTCTGTAAGGTTAATTGTTGCTCTTAACCCCTGTATGACAGTCCTCATGATATTCCCCTGATACATATCAATATGGTGACAATGTTATTCAGACTTCAAATAACACCCCCTACTTACTGTTATACTCTGTGAATCTTAAAGAACCCTGAAATCCTATTAATATTTTTGATCGGCATACATTGATTATCATTGAACATCATTTAGATGTGATTAAATGCGTGGATGATCTAATATAATTGACGCACCACAATGCACTTCAAAGTGTGCTGAAACATGTCAAAGCGCTGTACAGCTGTTTCAAAATAAACTGATATTTAACTTGTTGTTACATGAGATTAAGGCATACCCTGGTCATTGCGCACTGATCAAGCTGAATCTGGGACTTAAGCAAGGAGAATTCTGTGAAAGCATCACTCAAAAGCAAAACCATTGGCTGTATTTTATTGGTGACTGGCACACAGATTGGCGCAGGCATGCTGGCATTGCCTATTACGACAGGTGTTGCAGGATTTATTCCAGCAATCGTTCTGTTTTCATGTGCCTTTGTCTATATGCTCATGAATTTATTTGTCCTATTAGAAGCAAATCTATCCTGCCCTCAGCAGGAAGCGAACATCATCAGTATTGCAAAACAACAACTTGGACGCACAGGCCAAGGCATTGCTTGGTTAAGCTTTTTATTGCTCTTGTATGCTGCCTCCGCAGCGTATCTTGTAGGGGGATCCAGCCTCATTGTATCTGAACTTAAACCCTTTGTATCTTTATCGCATACTTATAGTACATGGCTATTTGCTGCATGCTTCGGCTTAATTGCATATTTCGGCATTGTTTGGATTGACCGTTTAAATCGCTTGCTGATGTTGGGTTTAATTATCTCCTATCTGTTATCTATTATGATCGTGGCCCCTGAGGTCAAACTAGCACATTTAACAACACAACATTTCCCCTATCTTTGGGCTGCTGTACCTGTTGTGATCTTATCCTTTACCTCTCACATTGTTATACCCAGCGTCACCTATTATTTAGAACGAAACATTCCGCTGATCAAACGTACGATTTGGATTGGTTCATCCATTCCATTTCTATGTTATGTGATTTGGGAATTTGCTTTAGTTGGAACTGTTCCAGCTTATGGCCCGAATGGCCTGCACGCCATTGCCGCTTCAAGCACACCTTTAGCGACATTAACACAGGTGCTGACGCACATGCATTTACCCTTTGTGGCTAACACCAATCTATTCTTCTCAATTTTTGCAATTTCCACCTCATTTTTAGGGGTCATTTTAAGTTTATGTGATTTTCTCGCAGATGGTTTTAATATTCAAAAAACGCATCAAGGTCGAGCACTTTTAATGCTCATGAGTTTTGCACCCCCCCTTATGTTTGCGCTTTTGTTTCCATCTAGCTTTATTTTAGCTTTAGGTTATGCCGGGGTGTTTGTAGCAATTTTATATGGCATTCTACCCAGTTTAATTGTTTGGAAAACACGTTATCATGCTCAAACTCAATCCTCGGCACCCTATCGTTTTCCCGCTGGCCGTTATACTTTAATCGCTTTAATGATTATTGCTGTGATTGTGATCGGTTTACAAATCGCAGCCTCTGAGCACTGGCTACCAACCCCTTAACTCCGGTAAAAATATGAATCCTACAGACCCCATTCAACACCGTTTATGCGAGACTTTAAAAGGTAAAACTACAGATCGCCCCCCGATTTGGCTGATGCGCCAAGCAGGCCGTTATCTCCCTGAATATCGAGCAATTCGAAGCCAAGTCCCTGACTTTATGACGTTGTGTAAAAACACCGATTTAGCCGTTGAAATTACACTCCAGCCTCTTGAACGATTTACCCTGGACGCTGCCATCATCTTTTCAGATATTTTGACAATTCCAGATGCAATGGGCTTAGGACTCACCTTTGTGCCTGGGCAAGGCCCTGTATTTGCTCATCCTCTTCAAGAAGCTTCTCATATTGAGAGATTATCACACGATGTGACACAAGATTTAGGGTATGTTTTTGATGCGATTTCACACGCTCAACGTGCGTTAAACCACCGTGTGCCCCTGATTGGTTTTAGCGGTAGCCCTTGGACTTTGGCTGCCTATATGGTGGAAGGTCAGAGTTCGCCTGATTTCTCAAAAGCACTGGCATTGTGCCATGATCATCCGACGCTGATGCATGCTTTATTACAGTGTTTAGCCGATAACGTCATTGCCTACTGTCGCGCTCAAATTGAAGCAGGTGCTGATGTGATCATGTTATTTGATAGCTGGGGTGGTCGTTTGCCTGACGCATTATATGATGCAATGTCACTGGCGTATGTACGGATGATTCTCTCAGCACTGCACGCTTCTCATCCCAACACACCCACGATTCTCTATGCAAAAGTACCTTATGCACGCGCACTCAATTTGATTGACACACAGGCTTCTGCTGTGGGCATCAGTCATGAAGTCGACCTTGCCCGTGTACGCACATCATGCCCAAATGCTGTCTTACAAGGCAATATTGATCCAACCTCCCTAAATGCCAACACCTCAGAATCTGTGATTCAGGCCACACGCAAATGTTTGCTTGCTCAGGGGCAAGGTCCAGCCATCATTAACCTTGGGCATGGAATACGGCCGGATGCCCGTATTGAAAATGTCCACGCATTGATCCACACTGTACATCAATATCAACCCCCAACATCTTGAAGGTTTAAGATCAATCCTTTACCCTGACTGAATCATACCACCGAGGTTCTGAATGACACATCATCACAATGGCTCAATCACAGTTTGCTGCCCTGCATCAGAAACGCCTGTCGCCCCTTTACATCCCCGCATTTACCTGACACTGAGCTCAGACACACCTCAGCAACACTGCCCATATTGTGGAAAATTATGGTGTTTAAAAGACATGACTGATTCATAAAAATCTATTTTCGACAAATTGACATTGCCTGTCATTGTCCCTAATAATGGAAGCTTTGCATATTGGAGCATTGTCTTGCTGAATTGCGCAAAACCATCCACCCCGGCAAAAGCAAACATTTGGCTTTCTACTTTAATCGTTGGGCTCTCGGCTTTATTTTATTTATACGAATTCTTCATTCGTGTAACACCTGGCTCTATCACACATCAGCTCATGCGAGACTTCAATGCAAATGCAACCAGTATTGGCGTGATGTCAGGTTGTTTTTTTGCTGCTTATGCGCCCATGCAAATTCCTGTTGGCCTGCTGTGTGATCGTTTTGGCCCTAAGCGATTACTGATCATTGCAGTGCTTTGTTGTGGCATTGCAACATTGTTTTTTTCCAAAACGGATAATATCTATGTTGCATCACTCATGCGTTTTATCATTGGTACTGCCTCAGCTTTCGCCTTTATTGGACCGCTGGTGCTTGCGACACATTGGTTTCCAGAACGCCACCTTGCCACTATTGCAGGGCTCATCCAAGCCTTGGGTTGTGTCGGTGCGATTTTCGCTGGAGAGCCCATTACAGCATTAGTTCATCATTTTAGTTGGCGTCCAGTTCTATTTTATTCAGGCCTTATAGGGGCTGGATTGGCGCTCATTTTTCTCCTCTTCCTAAAAGACACACCGACTGCTGATTTTCAACCGCGGTCTCATCAATCAATGCATTTGCTCTGGCAAGATTTAAAAAATCTATTTAAAAAAAATCATACTTTATGGATCTCTATAGCTGCTTTTGCCAGTTGGGCCCCTATGTCTATTTTTGCGGAACTATGGGGCACTTCATTTCTGATCACCAGTTACCATGTCACCCAGATTCAAGCAGCCACTGCAACAGCTTGGATTTGGGTGGGTGTAGGTGTTGCCAGCCCCTTCGCGGGCTGGTGGTCAGCTAAGATTCAATCGAGAAGAACGCCTTTAATTATCTTGAATTGTATCGGCCTGTGTTCTGCATTGATGCTGATCTTCTTGCATCTCAATTCATGGCCGCTCGTAGACCTTATTTTATTCTTATTGGGCACTGCAGCTGGATCACAACCTATTACCTTTGGACTCGTATGTGATTATAATCCTCCTAAAATGCACGGAACTGCAATGGGATTAAATAATATGGCTGTGATTTCAGGCGGCGTTTTACTACAACCTTTAGTCGGCTATTTACTCACCCTTTTTTGGGATCATCATATGCAAGATGGGGCCCCCTTATATCAATTACCTGACTATCAATATGCATTGTTGTTAATGCCTGCTTGTTACCTCATAGGCCTATGGGCGGTGATTTTTCATATTAAAGAAACACGTTGTCAGCCAGTGGCGGCTAGATGACGTTTAATTAAGGATTATTGATGCCATCAAATTGGTTACGTTTTCGAACCTATCAACCCATACTGATTGTGTGTGTTGCAGCTTGTTTTTACTTATATGAATTTTTCTTAAGGGTTTCACCGAGCGTGCTGACCCATGAGCTGATGCATTTCTACCATACGGGGGCAGATGTCCTCGGCTCTATCATGGGCAGTTTTTTTCTAGCATATACCCTCATGCAGATCCCATCGGGTTTGCTCGGCGATCATTTTGGTCCACGTAAAGTGCTCACCTGTGCAGCCATCATTTGTGCTATTGCTACAGCATTATTCACTTTATCTAATGCGATATCTATTGGCATACTCACGCGTTTCCTGCTGGGGTTTTCGGCTTCATTTGCCTATATCGCACCCTTGATGTTGGCTTCACGCTGGTTCCCAACACGTTATTTTGCACTCATGACGGGCTTAATTCAAATGATGGGTTGCATCGGCGCTATGGTGGGTGGCACCCCTGTGGTCACCTTAACGGCCCACTATGGTTGGCAGACCACTTTAATCTGGGCGGCTTGGATTGGCCTCTTTCTGTCTCTATGCTTTTGGATCATTATCCGTGATGCACCCTCTAAAACACGTTGTCCTGAAATTACAGCCTTATCACGTGAAACAACACTTAATATTCTCAGTCGTTTAAAAAAAGTCTGTCATCACCGCCAAACATGGGCCATTGCATTGATTGGCTTTGCGTGTTGGGCCCCTGTTTCGATATTTGCTGAGCTATGGGGTATCCCTTTTTTAGAGCGCGCCTACCACCTGTCAACCTATGATGCTGCTCAATTAATGCGCTATGTCTGGTGGGGCATTGCATTCGGTGGCCCGACCATGGGTTATTTGAGTGATCATATCAACAGCCGTAAAGCCCCCATCATCATTGCCTTATGCTTGGCCTTATTGAGCAGCTATTTAGTGATATACCATCACCCTAATACGACATGGCTGCCCTTCATCTTATTGGCTTTTGGTGCAGCAGCATCTGCGCAATGCGTGACATTTGGCTGTGTAAGAGATGTGCATCCACTGACAGTTGCAGGCACTGCGGTTGGTTTTAATAATATGGCCGTAATTATGGGTGGCGTCTTTTGTCAGCCTTTAGTCGGCGTATTTCTTGAGCAACAATGGACGGGTCAGTGGATAGATCATGCACATGCCTTCAGTCCTCACGCCTATCAAATGGCCTTTTTACTGATCCCCTGTTGCACCTTGCTCGGTGTCATTTCAACGTGCTTCTTCCTCAAAGAAACACACTGTCAAAAGCAATATTAGGTTCTTGTTATGCAAAAGTTAAATCATTCAGTCCTCTTCATTAAATCGTCTGACCCTGCAGTATTACAAGCGACCTGCACTGTCATGCAGCATTTAAATCATATTGAACATCCTTTTGCGTTGACCACTGAAACGGCGGCATTACTCAATGACACGACATCAACTGTGACTGAAATGGATGCCCTGCCCTCTGAATGTGATCATATCATCGTCATTGGCGGTGATGGCAGCCTGCTATCCGCCGCAAAGCCTGCAGCACGACAAGATATTCCAGTGATTGGAATCAATTTAGGCACTTTAGGGTTTTTAACTGATGTTTGCCCAACAGATTTACGCGCCTTGACGGATATTTTATCAGGACATTACCTTATAGAGCCTCGTGGTTTATTGGAAGTCTCCTTATCCAACCAGCATTCTGATTTAGCTCTAAATGACATTGTCCTATCTAGGCATGCTGCACGATTGCTCGCATATGATGTGTTTATCAATGAAGAATTTATTTGCGCTCAACGCGCAGATGGGTTGATCATCTCAACGCCAACAGGCTCAACTGCCTATGCACTGTCTGCTGGAGGCCCCATCATTCATCCTCAAATGCAAGCCATCTCTTTGGTGCCCTTATGCCCACACCGTCTAAATTCCAGACCCATTATTGTCCCAGCAACCAGTGTGATTGATATTTACTTAACGCTTGAACATTCGAATTCGGACACCCTCCTCAGTTGTGATGGATTTGATTTAAAATGCTCTGATTTAAAGCAAGCCTCTATTTTTCAATCTAAACAAACTCTAAAATTATTACATCCACTCAATTACAATTACTTTGAAGCCTTAAAAAGCAAGCTACATTGGGAGCGTAGCGCCACGCTTTCGGATCAATGATGATCATGTAGCACATTGTCTTAATATCAAAATGCTTAAACACTGAATTTTGATGCGTGAGAATGCATCAAAAAATGCACAGAAATGAAATCTTTACCCTGCCTTCTAAAGTGAGATATGATGATGGCCTGAATGGTTGATTTGGAGAGAATATGCGTTGGCTTACAGTGCTAGTATTATGTGGGTTAAGCTTGATGCATGTTGGCTGTCAGGACCGCAGTTTTGTCTATTACCCAACCCTTTCTCAAGGTCGCCCAATCACTGAAAAGGCTATCCACCAAGTACACTTGGGCATGTCCAAAAAAACGGTTGCGCGCATTTTAGGCACGCCGGCTTTGGTGGATGCATTTGATGAAAATCAATGGTTTTATATTGAAACAACACGCAAACAACTTCATCACACACAGTTCAAAGGTACTCGACTGCAACTGATTTTTAAAAACAATCACCTTCAGACCATTCGCCGCCTTCACTAAGGTTTTTGCCGCCGACGTCGCGCGACTTTAGGATCACAGTACAGTGATTTGAGGCATTCAATACGCATACCTGATTCACAGATTTGATTTTTTTTACAGCGCTGGCCCCAGATCGCAATGTGCCCTTGATCCAATGCCACTTGCCAATCCATTTCAGAGTTCCAAGCTTTCAAACACTCTACTACGGTTGAATCTAATGGCATTGAAAGACTACACAATTGCGCAGTCTCTTGTGCATTGATCCAGGCAATTTCAATCCGAATCATCTTCATACAATGCATCGGCTCTGTGACAAAAAGCCTCGACCCAACTGTGTGCCATCTGTGCAAAAACAGGTTCAAAGACCACACTCAATCCTGGAATATTGAAGGCATACTCTAAATTCAAAACCACTTCACACATCTGTGAATCCAACATTTTAAATAACCAATGGCCCGTTAAATAATCAAATGGGCCATCAATCAGAGCGATATCCATGCGTTCGTAGGGTTTTAAGGTATTATGTGTTGAAAACGTGTGTTCTATGCCATGAAATTCAAACGTTAAGGCTGCTTCTACAGAATCGGGCCCACGTGCTATTTCTCGGCTAGATGCACACCAGTGCACAAATTCAGGATATTTAAGAATATCATCCACCAATTCATACATGGCCTGCTGCGAGTGTGGAACAATCACGGATTGATGAACTGTTGGCACTGCTGTTCTCTCATCTACTGCTTTGAGCTATCCTAGCACAAATCGTTAACAACACCAGCTATCTCTCCCCATTTGCCTCCTTTATCCCCCACAAACACTAGAACTAACCTTACAAAAATTTCAGTGCAACGCGCATAGCATTCAGTTTAATTGCTCGATATACTGGATTTAAACACACACTGTGTACAGTTCACCTCGCCCATGAAATCTGCTAGAATAAGCCATTTAAACATGGCATCATCACGCATGGGACAAGCCAAAACCAGCACACAGCGCAGCATTGCCACCAACCGAAAAGCGCGCCATGATTATACCTTAGAAACCCCCATTGAGGCTGGTTTAGTGCTTGAGGGTTGGGAAGTGAAGGCGATTCGGGCCCATCGTGTTCAACTTAAAGACAGTTATTGTTTAGTCAAACGCGGGGAAATTTGGCTGATCAATGCACACATCAGCCCACTAGACACCACCGCGGCGTATACACTCCCTAACCCCACTCGATCTCGAAAATGCTTGCTGCATAAAAAACAGGTTGAAAAACTGATCGGCGCCATACA
>JAAZZZ010000209.1 GCA_014238985.1 Gammaproteobacteria bacterium | reverse complement strand
GAATTGATTCGTCAGGGTGCGCGTTCAATTGCTTTGTTGTCAAGACGAGAAGTTAATGAAGCACAAATGGAACAAATATCACTGTGGCAGCAATCTGGGGTCATGGTCAAAGCCTATCCTGTGGATGTGAGTGATTATGAAAAGTTAAAGCAAGCCTTTGCATCTATTGAGCGGGCCCAAGATGAAATTAGGGGGGTGTTTCACGGCGCAGGCTTATTAAGTGATGGTTTGATATTAAATCAAAGTTGTGAACAGTATCAGCAAGTTTATGCGGCTAAGGTTAAGGGTGGCTGGTATTTACATCAATTAACCCAAGAGAAACGATTGGATCATTTTGTGGTATTTTCGTCGATGGCAGCGATTACGGGTCCTGGGGGACAATCGAATCATGCGGCAGCGAATGTATTTTTGGATCAACTGATCGCCTATCGACAATCAAAGGGACTGACAGGCTTGAGTATCAATTGGGGGGCCTGGAGTGAAACAGGTTCAGCTACTCATCTTTTCAGAAAAGGGCCATCTTCATTTGTAGAACCGATTGATACAGCCGGTGGGATAGAGGCACTGACGACTTTATTGTTGTCAGACCAGTCCTATCAAAAGATGTGTGTTATGCCAATAAATTGGTCCTTATTTAGCAGGGATCAGATTAAATTACCGAATTATCTCAAAGGTTTTGCAAGTGATGGGCCAAGCCAAGCATTCAGCCATGATCAATTCAAGGCCAAATTAAATGAATTAGGAGCAGAGGATGCAATAGATTTAATTCAGGAACAATTAAAGCGGGAATTGGCTAAAGTTTTGCAGGCCAGTGATCCACTGGGAATAGACATTCATCAAGGGTTTTTTGAAATGGGCTTAGATTCATTGATGTCGCTTGAATATAAGAACCGATTACAAACCATTTTGGGTCAAGAGGTTAATATCAGCCCGCAGGATTTATTTGATTATCCTAATATAACGGATTTATCTAAATACCTGCTGAAACAACTTGGCAAAGGTGACTTAGATGCGACAGCTGAGGTCACTTCCAATGAGATAAAAGAAAATGAAGCGATAGCCATTGTGTCTTTAGACTGTCGATTTCCAGGAGGCGCTGATAGTCCAGAATTATTTTGGTCGAACTTACAATCAGGTGAGGATGGGATTGATTTTATTCCACAGGACCGTTGGGATTGGCAGGCTTATTATGAAGAAGATGAAGCGATCAAAGGAAAGATGTATCTTAATCAAGGCGGTTTTATAGGGGATATTTCACAGTTTGATGCCAGTTATTTCCAGTTAAGTCCAAAAGAGGTTCAGTTATTGGATCCTCAGCATCGTTTGTTATTGGAAGTATCGCATGGGGCCTTGGAGCGAGGTGGGCTTGATAGTAGTAAATTAA
>JAAZZZ010000208.1 GCA_014238985.1 Gammaproteobacteria bacterium | reverse complement strand
GCTGAGCCGTAGGTAAATCATTTCTAAATTTAAGATGTTTAAGCTCAAAAACTTCTCTTATATCTTGATATATAAAAGTGATACTGTTTTGAATCAACTCACGCTCTTTACGCGCATACTGTACACGACGCACCTCTGCAGCAGGATGATAACATTGTTTTTGCAAGGCTGATTTGAGGATCACATGTTGAGAAGAACCTGAATCTTTTTGACGCCCAGAACGCCCGCGAACTTGGCGATCATCCTCCATATCAAAAATATCTGTCATCATAACATGCAAACGCGTCTCTGGACGAATATCAACGCCACGCCCCAAATGATCTTTAGAACTCACAGTGATCTTGCCCATTTTCCCAGCACAAAGAATACGCTCTTTCGAATCTTCAGGTGATGTTTGAGCAGATATATGCTGAATCTGGTCTTCTAATAACCAAGACTTCAAGTGCTGCTTCAACTGATCATAGACCTCCGAACTCTCCTCATCATTTTTACAAATGATCAAATAGGATTCTCCCTCAAAATGAGGCTTCTGTATCTGTACGCGTGAACAAATCGCATCGATTTGTTGCGCTGAATCTTTAACAACCCAAGGCACTTCATCCTGTCGCTTCGATGCATGCTCCCTCGGGAAAACCATCACACCTTCATACACTTGAGGTGATGCAGTCCCTGTTATACCAATAGATCTTGTATAAGCGCCTTTAAACTGGTATGGATTTGTACTCCGCGCAGGTATTGCAGGCGGTTGTAGTGCGTAATAACCTGCTGACCCGCCTTGTAAGCGGACTGTCTTTGCTTGAGCTTCTGCAGATACAACAAGCATTTCTTGACAATCCGGCATAAAAGTAGCCTCTCGATCAATCTTACCTTGCGTCAGTGGAAATACCTCATGCGTGTGACATAATCCATGGGGTGTATTTTTGAGTCTACTACCATCACTACAGATATAATCTACACCTTCCACTAAAGCCAATGCTTGCAATGCACCTTTAAAGAATTGCGCTTTCCGATCAGGTGAAAGGTTTGTAAATTCTGCGTGATGGATTGGCAACAAGCCACTTGTAAAACCCTTTAAAATAGCGTCCCATTGTGCTGGATTATTAATCAATTGAAACCAAGTCTGATTAAAATCACACTTTGCAGCTTTAATCTCTTCTTGAAGGAACGCGTTACCTTTAAAATAGTGGAACAATTTTTCGTATACCCACTGATGCTCACTAGAGGATTGCTGTGCAATATTAAACTCCGTATCAACATCATATCCATCGGCTTCGTCCAACACCAAGACTTGGTGCTCTGGAGCCGCACAATATCCCTCAATGCCTGATAACGCACTTCGATTACGATGCAAAGCCAAAGTCGCCATTGTTGAAAAATTAACAGAGC
>JAAZZZ010000207.1 GCA_014238985.1 Gammaproteobacteria bacterium | reverse complement strand
AAACCGCTGCGCTTGCAACTCAACCTGTTCATTCAAACACTTTAGCCCCAACGCTTAAAAAAGTGATGCCCGCTGTGGTCCATATCGCAGTTCAAGGTAATCCATTCTGGCTACGCTCTAATCTTCAATCAAAGCAAGCACCTTCATCCAAGACAGAGCAATTACCTCAAAAACCTACACAACAAATTGGGTCTGGAGTGATCTTAAACGCAAAAGAAGGCACCATTGTAACCAATGCGCACCTTGTCTTTAAAGCACATAATATCATCGTAACACTTAAAGATGGCCGTCATTTTATTGGACATTTAGTCGGATTAGACACCGCAACAGATTTGGCTGTCATCACCATTAAACCACATCAATTAAGCTCGATTACTCAAGCACAACATCCTGTACATGTAGGTGATTTTGTCATTGCTGTGGGCAGTCCGTTTGGACTGACACAAAGTGTCACGTCTGGCATTGTCAGTGGAATACATCGTCATCTTGGCATTGAAGGTATTGAAAATTTCATTCAAACAGATGCCTCAATCAACCCTGGAAACTCTGGTGGTGCATTGGTCAATCAATCAGGTGAATTAATCGGTATTAATACAGCAATTCTTTCAGCCTCAGGGGGCAATATTGGCATCGGCTTCGCCATTCCGATTAACATTGTACAACCCATTACAGAACAACTGCTAAAATATGGAAACGTTAAACGTGGCATGCTAGGAATTATTGCACAAACCCTTACACCTTCTCTTGCAAAAGCACTCAAAACCCAGCACTCAGAAGGTGCATTGGTGAATCAAATCGTCCCTAATTCTCCTGCTCAACAGGCTGGTTTAAAGCCTGAAGATTTGATCATTAAAATTAATCAAGAACCTATCACAAATGCCCCCAGCATCAGAAGCCTTGCTGCCGTACTACGCGCAGGATCAAAGGTCACACTTACGCTTGAACGTCAGGGGAAAATCATCCATCAAAAAATAACATTACAACCTCATGCTGATCAAACGCATCGCTCTATTAAATTAAAAGCATCTCAAATTCTGAAAGGTTTAATTTTACAAAATCTAGATCGAATGTTTGATGGCGGACAACACATCATGGGCGTTGAGGTATTGCAGGCAGCAACAGGCAGCGTTGGCTGGCTCGCCGGCCTAGAGTCACATGATATTATTTTAAAAATCAACCATCTCCCTACACGGAATCTGAAACAACTCACTCAACACATTCAAAAACATCAACACACTACATATTTACTCAACATTTTAAGAGGTCAAAACCAAATTTACTTAGTTTTAGAAGCATAAAATCAGTTAAAAAGGCATGCCTTATCTATGATTCAACTTCATATCCTGTAAAACCCTGGTCTCTGATGCAGCGCTACTAACACACGGGAGAAACT
>JAAZZZ010000206.1 GCA_014238985.1 Gammaproteobacteria bacterium | reverse complement strand
TATCTCAAATGGTATCCTCTGGCACAGAGTTTCTCCCTGCTGCTAGGCGCTCTCAGCCTCCACTCAGACAAAGATCTGGCAGCTCTGCTGCCAGGGCTTCAAGGACTTTATCGCGGCCCTCACAGTAACACCTTCTGAAACTGTCACTGAGCCTACACACGCGATCTATTGGACACAGTGTTCACCATTGTCTATGCTGAGGTTTTTCATGGATCAAGGTGAGGGTTGTGCTGCTAGTGCCTGTTAAATCAGTGGTGGATTATCGTCTCTCTGTGCGTGTAGATGCAAAGGGACATCTCAGTACACAGGGGTTAAAACATGGCCTCAATCCGTTTGATGAAATTGCTTTAGAGGCAGCTTTACAGTGGCGAGCAGCGGGTCACATAGATCGTGTTGAAGTGGTCACTGTAGGGCAGGATGAAAAAGTATTGCGTTCAGCGCTTGCAATGGGCGCAGATTCGGCGACTTTAATTGAAGGAGAGGTCGATCAGCCTTTGATCATTGCGCATGTTCTAAAGGCATTTGCAGCACAACATTCAGCACTGCAAGGGGTGATCATGGGCAAGCAGGCCATCGACGATGATTGTGGTCAAGTCGGGCCGATGTTGGCGGGATTGTTAGGCTGGCCTCAAGCGACATGTGCGGCAGCTGTGCGTTGGTTGAATGATTGTGCAGTGGAGGTTGATCAAGAAGATGATTATGGTCAAAAACAAATCACCCTATCTGCACCTTGGGTGATCACCACAGATTTGCGATTAGCCACACCGCGTTTCCCAAATGTAATGGCTTTAATGCAAGCTCAACAAGCCTCTATTCATCGATGCGTATTGAGTGATTTTGAATGTCCTCAAGTGCATTCAGTCCGTGCGCTTCAATATGAGGCTGTTGAGCGACAACGTGCAGGTCAGGTGGTATCCAGTGCAGATGAGTTGATTGCGTGTTTGAAGGCATCGGGGGTGTTATGACAGGCTGTGCTGTTTGGATTGAGCATCATCAAGGGCAGATTACACAGGCTTCACGTGCAGCTTGTGCAGCTGCACAGCAGTTAGATTTGCCGATCACAGCCTGGGTCATTGGACCTTCATCCGTTGCGGATCAGGTGGCACGATGGCCGAATGTGTCTGCTGTGCGTCATGGTCATGAGGCAGAGGTGTTGTGGTCTATTGAGCATAAAGCGCAATGGTGTATCGCGCAATGTGGGGCTTTGAGTCATGTGGTGGCCGCTTCAAGCAGTGAGGTCAATGGGTTATGGCCTAGGGTGGCTGCTTGTGTGTCTGCACCGATGGTGACGGATGTGAAGCAGATATTGGATCAACACACTTTTCAAAGATTGATGTATGCAGGTCAAGTGAAAGTCAATGTTCAGGTCGATGCACCCTGTGTTTTTTTAAGTGTTCGGGCCAGTGCG
>JAAZZZ010000205.1 GCA_014238985.1 Gammaproteobacteria bacterium | reverse complement strand
AAAAACTCAACGCAGCCACTGCTGCCTGTTGTGCAATCAAAGAACCATTAAGCAATGTTGAAGTATCAGCTGAAAATCCTTGTGATGATGAAGGGCGTGATGGGAGTGAATCTATCGTTGATGGCAGTTGAGTTTGAGCCTTCGAGGCAGATGTATGCATCACTCTGGGTGCAGCCACCACAAACTTTTGCTTTCCTGAAGAAAGGTCTAACGGTATTTGTGCAAAAACAGCCCAACTGAAAAATACATAAATAAACGATAACAGTCTCAATATCATTTAGCCCCCCCGCATGCTTCCAGCAGAAACTGTTTTGTTAGACTCATGCTTTTCAAATTGATGCTGCTGAAAAGTCTTCTGTGCCGACACAGCAGAAGCCCCTCTGCCAATCAGCGCGTTTGTGCTCATCGCATCAGTTTTGCGCCTTGCAGCCGCTACGGCACTCACCCCCTGCTTATGAACACTTTGAAGTGTTGAGCCCTTAATAGATGAACTCGCAGACCAAAGCGTCGCCCTAGATGCGATCACGCCCTTTTGAGCACCTGAAAAACGAGAGTATTTTTTTGTGCCTACTGAAGCACCTGATGTCTTTGAACCTTTCGTTGAAGTTTTTAATCCACGTTTGACTGCCTGTTTTTTGGGCGCTTTCTGAGCGGCAGTCTTCACCGCTGGTTTTTTTCGCCCAGACAGTATTTTCCGTTTTTTACGTACTTCTTGAAAGTGTTTAGCCACTGCCTGGTCTCGCATTTCTTTTTCTCGAGACATCCAGCGAATAAATTCTTCAATGCTCATATTTGCACATGTATCACGTACACGCTTAAAGGCTTCAATAACCCCACTGAGAGAGTTAATTAAATGACGTGTTAGCTCAGGTCGACTCTTAGACATATTTGCCCTCCTTGCAACACAATATTATCACATCCAAACCATCCTCTGTCAATCCAGACAAAACACTGCTAAAGACTTCAAAAACATGCCTCTAAAACTATAATGCCTCAATGCAAACAGCTGCCCACTTCACTCCAAAGCTGCATCATCAATTCTGAATGATCCAATGCCCCTGCGCATTACGACAAGCACGACCTTTCGCTGTTTGTAGGCGTCCATCAATGAGCACGCTGTTGCTATAACGGCGACATAATCGACCTTTTTTATGATAGGTTTTCAACGGCTGCACTGTATAATGATACCCAGTATCATGATCCACCCAACTACGTGTATGGTGTACCGGCGTTGTCTCTAATGCCCGTGCAAATCGCATACGGTTCATTTCATCCATATCTTTACCTAAACTGCTGCCTGAAGAAACAGACATTTCTGTCAAAGAAATTCAAACCACTGAAAACAAAGAAACACCAGAATCTCCACAGACTGCATAAAATTCCTTAACTGCAAATAAAATCAGTCCTTGTGAAA
>JAAZZZ010000204.1 GCA_014238985.1 Gammaproteobacteria bacterium | reverse complement strand
CCTTGAAATGAAATATCACTTTCTAGCGGGATTTAAGATTGCTTTAAGCATAAAACAGTACAATCAATCAACATAATACAAGAACATGACTTATACTGACTACATAAGCAGAAAACCAGGATCATAAAATGCAAGATGCTAGATACCCATTTATACACCGAAGATCTACAGCCGCAATAGAGTCTGGACAAACAAGACTCTTCAAGGGCAGTGAATCTGAGCGCCGTTATGGCGCTCAAGAAGATGTATTACAAAAATGGGGGGGAAATCAAGCCTTCACCTATTATGGCAACCGTTGGAGATGGGGCTCTAAAGCAGAAAGAGCTTTTTTGGGCGGCATGCGACAAAATGCTGATGTCAACCCAATTTTACTCAGTACATGTGAATATCTAACAACCCACTCGCTGTTCCCCGCACCTGAACAAGTGATAGAGTCTATTGGACCACAATTTCTAGCTGCTGATGAACCCACAAAAGCAAGACAGCGCGCCAAACCCTCTTTAAGAAAAGCTTCGACTTTACAGTGTGAAATCTTAAATAGGGCCGTGCCATATGGCGCATTTGAATTAAACGATGGTCAGATTTACATCGTCCAAATTCTCGCAAATGCATTCACACCTGGAGGCGCAGCTGAGCTTACAGCTTCTGCACAAGAAGAATGTGTGATGGCAAAATCAGACGCTTTATTATATATGCCCATGGGCACTTATGGTGATACAAAAACCCGTCACCCTTCTGATCGATATGACCCTAAGTCTCCACTTCAAGAGGCAGGTGGTTCATATCGGCTCGATGGTCTTACCATCGTGAATAAGGATGAAACTGATCACAGATCAAATTGCTCTGCTATTTTTGTAGCAAATCCTGACCTTCGAGGGAAAGTCGGCGGTGAGCAACAATGGCAGAGCTTAGGATCACGTCAAGGTTTTGACAATTTCATGGCTGCAAACTATGAAAACATCCGTATGACCTTGGAACATACAGCATCAATTTTAGAACAAAACCCAACTAAAAAAGCTGTTCTTGATTTTGGCGCGCTCGGATGCGGTGTATTTCAAAATCCACCTCATTGGGTTGCAGCAGCATACAGATTATGCCTAGAAGAAACATGCGCCCAGAATCCAAGTCTCTTAGACAAACTCGAGATTAAATGCTCAATTTATGAATTCTACACAAGCCAGTTAGGCCACTTAGGCAGCATATTCAATGCGGTCATCAATACCCTGCCGCTCGATGATGTCTACGAGATGACCACCTATGGGTCACAGGCATGGAAAGATATACTCGATGATTGCTATCAGCATTCAAAATGGATAGAGGCATGTAAAACAAATAGTCACGCACAAAAAACAAGCTCTCCGCTCTATCCATACTTTAAGCAGCATGAAGCAGATTTAGCGATGGCGATCACATCAGATCCTGATGTAC
>JAAZZZ010000203.1 GCA_014238985.1 Gammaproteobacteria bacterium | reverse complement strand
AGGTGTAAAGCAGTCTGACCTGATTTAGAGCATAAAGCAGGGTCAGAATGTATCGCTGGAGGGGTGTCGCTCGAAAACCAAGAGCGATCCGATCCCTGTTTCGCTAACTGAGTACTTCGATCTTGAAGTAAAGTCTTAATAACCTCTACATTGCCTCCATGAGCGGCTGCCATCAGCACGCTGTGACCTTCCTGATCTATCAGACTCGCGCCAGCTCCATCTTGATGAGCATTGGTAGCTTCGAATAAAAGATTAAAAGCCTCTAACTTGCCCTTAGATGCTGCAATCATCAACGCGTTCTCACCATGACTGCCTTTAGCTTCAACAAGATTAATCGTGTGATCAGCCATCTGAGGTGGATGAAGAAGGCTTATTATACACTCTACATGATTCATATGTGCTGCAACCATTAGCAAGCTGTTGTCATCTTTATCTTTAAGGCTAATATCAGCACCCGACTCGAACGCCCTCTTAATGGCTTCTGGATTGTTCTGATACACCGCAACCATCAATGCGATTGATTCAGGGCTAGGATCTTCCAACATATTCGTCGCTAAACCATGCAAAAAATCTACATTGGATTTGGATGATGCTTTCGCTGCTATCTCAAAAACAGTATGAGGATTAGTCCTGTTATCACATAATGCTGCATAAACACCAGGAACAATCTGACCAAAAACATCTAAATTACCCGATGGAGCGGCTTTGTATAATGCAGCATTTCCCTCTGCTGCTGTAAAGGCGGGGGCTGCGCCAGACTCACCGACAGAAGCATCCACAGCCCAAGCCTCTTGAGGCCCCAGCAAATGAGTTAAAGCTTCCTGAATCAAATGAATACAAGGTGCCTCATGAATCTCCAACACCTCTAACAGCATCTCTGCTTGAGCCTCAACATCCAGGACCAACGGATTCGCTATATGCTTTAATAGCATTGAAACAAGCTCCGCATACTTATCATTACTTGACATGCCCGATTGAACTGCTAAAAACAAAGCACTCTTCCCCGCCGCATTACGTGCTTGAATCAACTGAGGATTTTCAGAGAGCACAGTCTGAACAGCCGCCACATCACCATCCGCAACTGCAAATAAAAATAATACTGCCTGATGATCAGTGAACGCTGCTGGTACAGCCTCTGCCTCAGGCGCATCACTGACAGACAATTGTGATGCTGGTAGCCCTGATGCAACGGCGCTTGCTGCGCTCCCAGCTGTAGCTAAATGCTGCTCTAACAATAAAGCACATGTGGCACGATCATCTTGCGATGTTCCTGAAGGCAGAGGGTAACCGCTGAGAGCAGAGGCAGTATTACCACCAAAATCTGTTGCCTGCACATCAGCACCAGCTGCAAGCAAAAACTGCACGACAACTGGACGGCCATAAAAAACTGCTAGATGTAGCGCAGTTTCACCTTGATTCCCTCGTGCCTCAT
>JAAZZZ010000202.1 GCA_014238985.1 Gammaproteobacteria bacterium | reverse complement strand
AGATTGATCACATATGGCAGTTGATGTATATCAATACCCCGAGCGGCAATATCTGTTGCAACCAATATTTTGACGTCTCCATTTTTAAATCCTTCGAGTGCCCTGGTTCTTGCTCCTTGGCTTTTATTTCCGTGAATGGCTGATGCCCTCATGTGTTGATGGCACAAAATTTTGACGACTTTATCAGCACCATGTTTGGTTCGTGCAAACACAAGAACCTGTTTCCATTTGTTGGTTTTGATGAGATGGCAGAGCAAGTCGACTTTGCGTGCCATGTCGCAAGGATGAACAAGATGTTCAATTGTGGGAGCGGCTTGGTTTTGTACTGAGGCTTTGATTTCAACAGGATCGTTGAGTAATCCGAGGGCAAGCTTTTTGATTGGGGTGCTAAATGTTGCCGAAAACATCATATTTTGGCGGTTTTTGGGTAGGAACTCAATTACTTTCTTGATGTCCCTAATAAATCCCATATCAAGCATCCGGTCTGCTTCATCAAGAACTAAAACTTTGAGATTGTCAAATCGGATCATTTTCTGATTGATCAGATCGAGTAAACGGCCTGGTGTCGCTACAAGAATGTCGACCCCGCCTTGTAGGCGTTTGACTTGCGGGCGAATGCTAACCCCACCAAAAACGGCATCAGATCGCATGGCTAGATATTTTGTATACGCCTTCGCACTGCCCTCAACTTGTGCAGCTAACTCCCTTGTTGGCGTGAGAATAAGAGAGTGAACTTGGTATCGTTTTGGCTTATCTTCCGCTCTAAGTAGCTCAATAATAGGTAAAATAAAAGCCGCAGTTTTTCCCGTGCCAGTTTGGGCCGATGCCATAATGTCTTTGCCTTGGAGTACCTCCGGAATCGTTAGAGCCTGTATTGGTGTTGGTGACAGATATCCTGATTCTTTTATCGATCTGACTGTTTCAGCACAAAGCTCTAGCTGCTCAAAAGTCAATGTGTTGTTGTTGTCGCTCTTTAGGTTTGAAATAATTGGTGAATGATCCTTTGCTGATACTACACCCATCGATACTGGCCTTTGTTCGATGAGCATCTTGTCGCTCTGGTATTTGAAATGAATCGAGTTGTGTGATGTTTTATGGGGTGTTGACCATGATTTTCAAAGTCCTCAGTTGTGAATTCTGTTGAAGGCGGGGGTGGCGGAGCGTGGTTTTAGCAGGTTGACTGGTTTGTTATCGACACGGTTATGACTCGCGTTCTCAAAGATCAGTGGATTTCGATCACCATCGCTTCCATGTCTCTGATTGGGTTGTTTTGGCTCGAACTGGGCATCTGGTGATTTCCAGTCGGTCACGGTTGTCAGACGCTGTTGTCATTGCTTTACGAAATTCGATGTTGATCCTGGTATCAGCGTTGTTTTGGTATTCCCTGTGTTTGTAAAATGAGCAAAATCAAAGAACGTTTGATTGCCTTCTTGAAAAAAGTCA
>JAAZZZ010000201.1 GCA_014238985.1 Gammaproteobacteria bacterium | reverse complement strand
AGCTGAATGATGGTTAAAGTCGATAGACACTAAAGGTAAATCATTCACTGCCAGCACCCCACTCAAAGTAGATTCAGATGCAGACTGCAAACAGGCGTTGATCGCCTCAACACTGACAGGTTTGCGCATAGATAACGTGACATCCACCAACGATACATTTGCCAGCGGGATACGCATAGCCCCTCCCACCAAACGCCCTTCTAATTCAGGGATGATTTGACCAATTGCAGAGGCAGCCCCTGTTCGTGTTGGAATCATCGATTGGCCTGCTGCACGTGCACGACGTAAATCTTGATGTCGCGTATCTAAAAGCCGCTGATCATTGGTGTAGGCGTGAATCGTGGTCATCATGCCACTGTCAATGCCAAAATCTGCATGCAAGGGCGCAACCAAAGGTGCTAAACAATTGGTGGTGCAAGAGGCATTGGAAATGATCTGATGCTCAGGTCGAATCACCTCGTGGTTCACACCAAACACCACCATGGCATCTGCATCTTTAGAGGGCGCAGAAATCAACACTTTTTTCGCACCCGCCTTGATATGTTGCATGGCACCCGCTTTATCTGTGTATTTCCCTGTACATTCAAAGACCACATCGACATCATGTTGTTTCCAATGACAGTCTTCGGGTGATAAGTTCGCATCCACATGAATAGCGTGGCCATTCACCACCAACGCTACTGCTGATTCATCTGCAACAACCTCAGCTCGAAAGCGCCCATGAACAGAGTCATAGGTTAACAAATGCGCCAATGAAGAGACAATATCCTCAGCAGAGCCACCATTTGAATTAATACACACCACCTCGAAGGTATCATGTAAGTTATATTCAACAATCGCCCTCAGCACTGCACGTCCAATGCGACCAAAACCATTAATACCGACTCTAATCGACATACATCAGTCTCCTATTAGATTAACGTGTTCTATCAAAACAAGTGATTGTATTGCTTGAATCACGGCATCCACCGTCATATGACAGGCCGATAAAGCAGCATCGCCCGGTGCACTGTGCCCATAGGTTTCAATTGAGACCACACGGCCTTGACGTCCTACAAACTGATGCCAGCATTGTGCAACGCCCGCTTCAACAGCAACGCGCGCTTCAATGTCTTGCGGTAACACCGTTGTCTGCCAGACAGAGTCTTGCCTCAAAAACTGCTCAACACAGGGCATAGACACCACACGCACCCCAATACCTTGCGTGCCCAAAGTCTGTGCAGCCTCATACGCAAGTGCCACCTCAGAACCGGTCGCCATCACAATGGCATCCACTTCACCTTCTGGCTCATAAAAAATATACCCACCCCGCATGGCATGACGCACACGCAGGTCAGCACCTGGTAATGTTGGAAGCGCTTGTCGCGTCAGCAATAAAGCACTGGGCTGTTTCAAGCCAATAATCTGTGTCCAAGCGATGGCCGTTTCAATGCCATCACAGGGTC
>JAAZZZ010000200.1:1198-1447 GCA_014238985.1 Gammaproteobacteria bacterium | reverse complement strand
GCAATCAGCTCAACACAGTCTATCAGGTGTGAACATTGCCCCGGGTAATTTATTATTACCCTCAAATCTTGGCACATCTTCAGTCTTGCAAGCGGGGGTTGAGTCCACAGCAAAAGCAGCTTTGTCACAACATCGAGAAGACGCTGATCACGCAGGTTTGAAACATCAGCAAACGGGTGGATAAAATTGTTTTATAGCAGGTTTCGTGGTACCTTTTCGAATGAAGATATTTAATTGAGGTGAGCGATG
>JAAZZZ010000200.1:0-1188 GCA_014238985.1 Gammaproteobacteria bacterium | reverse complement strand
GCGATGAGTTGGTTAAGAAAATTATTGCCGGGTATCTCCACGCCAGCCCATGAACGTCAAGGTGTACCAGAAGGCGTATGGGCTCAATGCGATGCCTGTCAAACAATGTTATATCGAGTTGAATTAGAGCGTGATATGTGGGTTTGTCGAAAATGTCAACACCACATACGTTTAACGGCCAGACAGCGACTGTCGCAACTATTAGATGCTGAGGGTCAAACAGAACTTGCAATGGATGTTAAGCCTGTAGATTATTTAAAATTTAAAGATTCTAAACGTTATAAAGATCGTTTGGTGGCTGCGCGTAAAAAAACGGGAGAAGACAGTGCGTTGGTGGTGATGGCCGGCACAATGTATACCTTGCCTGTTGTGATTGCTGCATTTGAATTTAACTTCATTGGTGGATCTATGGGCGCAGCAGTGGGTGAACGTTTTGTGCGTGCAGTCAACCACTGTATGCATGAGCATCTGCCTTTGGTGTGCGTGAGTGCCAGTGGAGGTGCACGCATGCAAGAGGGGTTATTTTCTTTGTTACAAATGTCTAAGACCAGTGCGGCATTGGCAAAATTGAGGGAACATAGGCTGCCCTATATCTCCATTCTCACTGACCCTACAACAGGGGGTGTTTCAGCCAGTTTAGCGATGTTAGGGGATGTGATTATTGCTGAACCGAAGGCACTGATTGGATTTGCAGGTCCACGGGTCATTCAGCAGACGGTTGGGGAGGTGCTGCCAGAGGGCTTCCAACGCAGTGAGTTTTTATTGGAACATGGGGCAATCGATATGATTGTGGCGCGTCAAGATATGAAAAAAACAGTGTATCAGTTATTGGCTAAATTATTGAAGCACAGTGCCTGAAACAGACCCATCTTTGCAAGTATGGCTCGATCATTGGCGCATTTTAGATCAGCCAAGACCTCATTTTGGATTTAAAGCATTACAAGCAGTTGTCAATCAACAAGGTTGGAACCGTTTACCAGCTCGAGTGGTCATGGTGGCAGGTACCAACGGAAAAGGCAGTTGTGTTGCAGCGTTACATGCGCTGTGCCGTGCAGCACAATTGAACGTCATGTCTTTTACGTCGCCACACTTTTTATCTATCACTGAACGGTTTAAATTCAATGAAGCATTGATTCATCCTCAAGTGTTATTTCAAGCGATTCAAGTTGCAGAATCTTTGCAAACATT
>JAAZZZ010000001.1 GCA_014238985.1 Gammaproteobacteria bacterium | reverse complement strand
AGTAAGATGCCCAATGGAATTAAGCACCTATTTCAGGATAAATGCAGAAAACACAGGACAGTTTGAAAGAACTTTAATTATTGCTGATAAAGGTAGTTATGTAAGTTATTTAGAAGGGTGTACTGCGCCGATGCGTGATGAAAATCAATTACATGCCGCAGTGGTTGAATTGGTGGCATTAAAAGATGCAAGCATTAAGTATTCAACGGTACAAAACTGGTATCCAGGTGATGCGCAAGGGCGTGGTGGTATTTATAACTTTGTGACAAAGCGCGGGGCGTGTGCTGGAGACCGTTCAAAAATTTCTTGGACACAGGTTGAAACAGGTTCTGCAATTACTTGGAAATACCCTTCTGTTGTGTTGCGTGGTGCGGACACCGTCGGTGAGTTTTACTCGGTGGCCTTAACGCGACAGCGCCAGCAAGCAGATACTGGCACCAAAATGATTCATATAGGCCGTGGCAGTCGAAGCACGATTATTTCAAAAGGCATTTCAGCAGGGCAGGGTCAAAATACTTATCGAGGCTTGGTGAAAGTAGCACCCACTGCGGTTGGAGCACGTAATTTTACACAGTGTGATTCTTTGCTCATTGGTGCAAAGTGTGGCGCACATACTTTTCCGATCATGGATGTCATGCATTCAAATGCACAAATTGAGCATGAAGCGTCCACAACAACGATTGATGAAGAAAAGTTGCGTTATTGTAAGGCTCGAGGGCTGGATGAAGAGCAGGCGATTACGATGATTGTGAATGGGTTTTGTAAACCGATCTTTCAGGTGTTGCCATTAGAATTTGCAGTTGAAGCGCGTCAATTAATGGAAATCAGCCTTGAAGGCTGTGTAGGTTAGGAGAATAATATGTTAACGATTAAAGGGTTATCTGTGAGTATTGATGGAGCGTGCATTTTGAACGCGCTTGATTTGAAGGTGCCTGAAGGGCAAGTGCATGTGATCATGGGCCCCAATGGTTCGGGTAAAAGCACTTTATCCCGTGTCTTGATGGGCGATGATCGCTATCAAGTAGATGCTGGAGAGATACGATACCGTGGCCAAGATTTATGTGCGATGTCTCCTGAAGTGCGTGCGCATCAAGGCTTATTTTTAGGGTTTCAGTATCCTGTTTCAATTCCAGGTGTCAATAATATGACTTTTTTGAAGACAGCGTTGAATGCCAAGCTTAAAGCCTTGGGGCAACCGGAGTGTGATGCCATGTCCTTTATGGCCTTAGCTGAGTCTGCAGCCAAGACCATTGGCATGGATTTAGAGTTTTTAAAACGAGATTTGAACAGTGATTTTTCAGGGGGTGAGAAGAAACGCAATGAAATCTTGCAGATGTTGGTGTTACAGCCTGATTTGGCTATTTTAGATGAAATTGATTCAGGGCTTGATATTGATGCTTTACAAGCGGTTGCTGCGGGGATTAATGCTTTGAGGGATTCATCGCGCAGTCTATTGCTCATCACGCATTATCCGCGTTTGCTTGAATTAATTCGTCCGAATCGAGTGCATGTGATGTTGTCAGGGTCTATTGTGAAATCGGGTGAATATGCCTTAGCGATGGAGCTTGAATCAAAAGGCTATGGCTGGTTAGAACCGTTAACAGAGGGTGTTTGAGCGATGCAGCACGTGCCTACATGTGTTGATCAGGTGTTGACTGTGTGGCCAGACTGGTTACAACACATGCAACAAGCAGCGACACAGTCTTTGAAATCAAATTCGTGTGAGGCTGGGCTATGGGCGCAAGATTGGGCAGCGTATACCGTAGGCTCCTTTCATGCAGCTCAACATGAAAGCACGCCAGCCCTTCAGGCTTGGATGCAGTCTCATATTCCAGAAGATGCATATTGTCTTGTGTTGATCAATGGTGTTGGGTGTTTGCCTGTGTCTCGTTTGCCTATGAATTTAAATCATGAAGGGTGCATTGGAACGCTTCAACAGTGCTTAAAGGATCCTGTGCAAGCAGCTTGGATTCAGGCATATTTCGATCAGGATAACGTATCGGATGTATCAGAGCGCATGCAGTTGGAAAATCTATCCGGTTTAATGGATGGCATGTGTGTGTGTTTATCAGAAAGCCTTGACCGTCCTTTGCATGTGGTGCATTGGGTAGATGCGCGTGCGCGTGGACAGATATTATGCTTGCGTCATTGTCTAAAAATGGCTTCGAGCGCAACTCTGGATTTGACGCATTGGGTGGTGGGTGAGTCTGCCGTACAGTGTGGTCTAAATGTCAGCTTCCATGGGGATCTGGGGGTAGATGCTCAATGTCATATGGTGCGCATTCAAGACATGCCTGATGGTATGTTGTTGATGGCATCAGATGATGTGACCTTGGCAAAGCAGAGCGCATATGATCGCTTTGACCTCAATTTAGGGCGTGGTCAAACCTATCAGCGTCATCAGATTAATTTGAAAGGGACAGGCAGTCGTTGTGACCTTCGAGGTGTATTTGATTTAGATCATCAGCAGCAAATGATCTATCCTGTGCGTGTGGACCATCAGGCGGCACACACGGTTTCGAATCAGCAGTTTTGCGCCCTTGCAAAAGCTGAGGCTATTGGCGCGATTGAAAGCCGAGTGATTGTGCGTCCTGGCGCTGTTCAAATCAATTCAAAGCAATCGATGCGTGGCATTGTATTGGATACAGGGGCACAGTTGAAGGTTCGGCCTGAGCTTGAGATTTATGCGGATGAGGTTCAATGTCAGCACGGTGCCAGTGTTGGCGCATTAGATGTTGAAGCTTTGCGTTACTTGATGGCGCGTGGCATTTCATATCAACAAGCACGTGCGATGCTGATTCAAGCTTTGATACAGGGCGTATTGCCGGATCATATTGATCCATCCATTGAGGCGTTATTGAGTCAGTTGTATCAGCTTGATCAAAACATAGAGGTTATGTCTGATGCTTAAAACGCCCTCTGGTCAGTTACAGCGCTGTCGCCAAGATTTCCCGATTTTAAAGCAAAAAATACATGGTAAGCCGTTGGTTTACCTTGATAATGCAGCAACAACACAGCGGCCCACTGTTGTGACAGACGCAATGAAGGCGTTTGTTGAATCAGATTATGCCAATACACATGGGCGTATTCATGCGCTCAGCGAGCGTGCGCAAACGCATTTTGATGAAGGGCGTGAGACAGTTGCGAGATTCATAGGGGCCGAATATACCGATGAGGTTGTATTTGTTTCGGGGGCAACCCATGGATTGAATTGGGTGGCACAGGGCTTTTTTGGGCCGCATTTAAAGTCGGGTGATCGTGTGCTGGTCACAGTGATGGAGCACCATTCTAATTTTGTGCCTTGGCAGCAATTGTGTCAGCGTGTGGGAGCTGAATGTGTGGTGATCGATATTGATGATGCAGGACAGCTTGATTTAGAGCAATTATCTGTAGAGTTGGCCCGAAACCCAGTGTGTTTGGTGATGGCGCATGTGTCTAATGTTTTAGGTCAAATTAATCCAGTGAAAACCTGTGTGGAATTGGCACATCAGCACGGTGTTAAGGTCGTTGTAGATGGCGCGCAGGCTGCAGGTCGAATACCGATTAATGTATCGGACTTAGGGTGTGATTTTTATGTTTTTTCAGGCCATAAAATGTATGGGCCTTCTGGAATGGGTGTGGTGTATGGGCGCCGTACACATTGGTCAAACATGCAGCCTTGGATCTTAGGCGGCGGCGCAGTGGCAACTGTTTCTGCGGAGCAGGTGACCTTTCTTGCGCCACCTGCCTGTTTTGAAGCGGGTACTCAGCATGTTGAGGGCGTGGTTGGGTTAACGGCGGCCATTCGATATATTGAATCCATCGGATTATCTGTGATTGCAGCACATGAGCGTGCATTAGGGCAGTATATATGGCAGGCCTTGTCAGGGTATCGGGGTTGTCGCGTTTTGGGGGGCATGCCAGATTGCGGCTTGATTTCGTTCGTATTAGAGGGCATGCATCCACATGATGTTGTGATGTTATTAGATCAGTTGGGCATTGCAATTCGTGGCGGCCACCATTGTGCGCAGCCACTGATGAAGCGTTTTGGGGTCATGGCCAGTAGCCGGGTATCTTGTGCGGTGTATAACACACGTGATGAAGTGGATGTGTTTCTCAATGCGCTGGGCCAAGTACAGGAGGTGTTGGGTGCTCAGTGACGATGTGAGGCTGTTGTATCAAGAGATGATTTTAGACCATGGTCGCAGTCCACGACATTTTGGTGAATTGGTGCCAGCAGATCGAGTGATTGAAGGGATCAATCCTGTATGTGGAGATGTGGTCAAGCTCTATTTGAATGTTCAGCCGAATCAAACCATTCAGGCTCAATTTACAGGACATGGGTGTGCTATTTCTATGGCGGCAACTTCATTGTTACTCGAATTGATTCAAGGTCAGTCTGTGGAGGATGCGTTGCATCTGATTGATCAGTATCGACAAATGGTCAAAGGTGAATTAACGGTGATGCCTGATGTGTTAGGGAAATTGGTGTCATTGTCGGGGGTGAAAGGGTATCCCTCTCGCATCAAGTGCGCCACATTGGGGTGTCATGCGCTGAAGGCGGTTTTATCTGATCAGGCGACACAGCAGGTGTCGACAGAAACAGAGGATTAAGTTGATGAACACTACAGATGGTATGGTGAAGCTCACCCCTGCAGCCCGAGGGCACTTTGAACGACATATTGCGGCATCTCAAGGGGTGGGTGTTCGGCTTGAAATGAAGCCAGATGGTTGTGCAGGTTATGGCTATGTTGTCACATTTCCTGAAGTTGTGGCAGCGAAGGATGTTTGTTTCAAGGTAGAGGATTTGTCGGTGATGATCGATCCTGAAAGTGTTCATTTATTACAGGGCGTGACCATTGATTTTGTGAGTCAATCTTTAGGTCAAAAACAGTTTGTTTTTCAAAATCCGCAAGTGGCATCGATGTGTGGGTGTGGTGAGAGTGTGCAGCTTATTGAAGATGCAGCGTCATCGGAGTCTGGCTGATGCGAGGTCAGCAGGTGGTATTGACGCAAGATTGCCAGGTGCTCATGGTGCCTTCAGGCATGCCTGTTCTATTACCACAAGGGACGCAAGTTGTGATCACGCAAGCCTTAGGGGACAGTTGTTCTATTGTGTCTGGGGGGCAATTGTTTCGTGTTGATGGGCAAGAGACGCAAGCGTTGGGAGATGCTTTTATTGCAAAGCTTCCTGATATTCCTGACGGTGCAGATATTGAAACGCAAGCTTGGGCGTGGCTTAAGACAGTGTATGATCCAGAAATTCCCGTGAGTATTGTTGATCTGGGTTTAATTTATGGAGTGATGGTGGACGAATCTACGCCTGAGGCGCAGGTGCATGTCATGATGACATTGACTTCGCCAGGTTGTGGTATGGGGCCTGTTTTGCAAGAAGATGTGACTCGAAAACTCTATGAAATTCCTGGCGTTAAGGGGGTTAAAGTAGAGTTGGTGTTTGATCCACCTTGGACGCAAGCGCAGATGACTGAGGCAGCAAAATTACAATTAGGTATGTTGTAAAGTTATTGTTATTCAAGCAGTTTTTACGTACATGTATTCAGTTTGATTCGAGGGTGAGCCCCATTGTATGCGATGGGCTTCGAGTGCCGGGGTGTACCTTTTAAGGTGGCTGTGTGTTTGTGTGTATTCAATGAGGTCATCTAATGTCAGTAAGCTGATGACGGGGCAATTGAGTGTGTGCTGCAAGTGTGCGCGTGTGGATTGTTTTATGTCGCTTGAGTAGCGTTCTTGTCGATCAAAAACAGTGCAAATGCTTTTTAAGGTAGCGCCTGCTGCTGTGATCAATTGATGTGCATGATGAATCGCCGTGCCGGCTGTGATGACATCATCCAGGATAACGGTGTGTCCTTGAGGCGCAAGGCCCATAAATTGACCGCTGTCGCCATGCGATTTAATTTCTTTTCGGTTGCACGCCACTTGTAGTGGAGCATAGCCGGCTTGTTGCCAGGCACAAGCCGTTGCGGTGGCCAGGGGAATGCCTTTGTAGGCAGGGCCGAATAAGCAGTCGATGTGTTTGTTGTGTGTGTGTACTGTTTTGGCTAATGTTTGTGCAAGTGTCCACCAAGCTTCGCTGTTTTGTAGCAAAGCGCTTACATCAAAGAAGTAAGGGCTGCTGCGTCCAGATTTTAAAGTAAATTCTCCTAGTTTCAGCGCATTAAGTTTGAAAGCTAAAGTCATGATGGTGTGTTTTGGCATGTCATTCTCCTATCGATGTTCAGTGCTTGAGTATATCAATCTATTGGGCAGGCGTCGATCATGATGTGGTTGAATGCCAGGATATTTCAGTGGGGTTCGAATCGCGTGTGTTTTTTCAAAAGCTAGGCTAAAATGCTGATTTGGACGGTATGGAGCGCGTGATGCGTGTGATCACATGTAATGTCAATGGTCTTCGATCGGCATATCGAAAAGGTTTTTTAGACTGGATGTTATTGCAAGATGCTGATGTGATTTGTCTGCAAGAGCTCAAGGCGCAGCCAGCTGATTTGCAGATGCCATGTTTTCACCCAAATGGATATCGCTTGTATACGCATTGTGCTGAAAAAAAAGGGTATAGCGGTGTGGGTATTTATACGCGTCACGTGCCACAAGCGGTGCATCAAGGGTTGGGTTGGCCCTGTGCAGATCAAGAGGGTCGTTATCTTCAAATTGATTTTGAAGGGTTAAGCATTGCTTCGATTTATATGCCCTCGGGGACATCAGGCGCGCATCGTCAGGCCTTGAAATATGAGTTTATGTCAAAATATTATGCGCAATATTTAACTCAGCCTGTGGCACAAGGACGTCAGATGATTGTGTGTGGTGATTGGAATATTGCGCATCGAAAGATCGACCTTAAAAATTGGCGTTCCAATCAGAAAAATTCAGGATTTTTGCCAGAAGAGCGTGCATGGTTGGATCAATGCTTCACTGAAGCACAGTGGGTCGATGCTTTTCGAGTATTGAATGGAGCAGAAGGAGAATATACGTGGTGGACTTATCGAAGCCAGGCGCGTGCAAGGAATGTAGGGTGGCGGATTGATTATCAGGTTATTACACCGGGATTGAAATCAAAAATCAAGTACGTTTATATTGATCGAGAGGATGTGTTTTCTGACCATGCACCGCTCATTATCGATTATGATTGGACGCTTGTATCTGCAAGTGCAGCGTAGTGTGTGTTGCTTATGATGTCTTGAATTTGATGAAATCAGACAAGTCAATTGTTGGCTGTGTCGTGATGCGCTGAGGGTTGACACAGCACTAAGGTCATGTTTCAATGCATGTGATCAATGTGATGGTGTTACGGGGTGTGCATTTGAGCGTTGTATAGGGAGAAAGCATGTCAGGGAAGCTGTTTTATATTTTCAGTGGAATATTTTTGGTGTTGAGTGGTGAGGGGTTTGCAGATGCCCCGGTTGAAGTTTTAAATCCGAGCAATTCAGAGCAGGAGGCAGCGTCTCCTGTTGTTCAGCGCACCACGCAGTTTTTAGGGCAATTGTTTTCAGGTCAATCTAAGCGGGCTCACACACCCTCTGTGAAATCGAGGGTGCGTACTGACGCGGTATGTGTGCAGCATACTGCTGTTTTAGAGCAGTTGCGCACACAATTGGGGCAGTTGACAGATCGTGTGGTCTACCAGCAACGGAGTATCAACCAATTACGTGCAGCGCTTAAACAGTCTTTGATTTTGAGAAAGCCGCGTCGAACTGTGCAGCAGCGCAGGCCTCATGTTCAGGGAAGTAAAACATCATCAGTACAATTGGTCGCTTCAAAAGCGCAGCCCATTCGATTATCAGCACAAAAGAGTCAACGTAAGTCATATGCTGTTGGGCAAGGCTTAGCATACGCGCGGTTCTATCAACATGGTTTAGTGTCTTTGCAAGCGGGGCGTTATGCTGCGGCCCAAAAGGCTTTGCAGCATTATGTGAATCAAGCGCCGCATGGGCAATATATTTCGGGGGCTTATTATTGGTTGGGCGACATAGCTTTGTTGAAGAAGCAGTACGCTCAATCGGCTCAATATTTTGATAAATTGATTCATAAATTCCCAGAATTTTCAAAAACGTCAGAAGCTTATTTGAAGCGTTCAGTCATTGACAATGCCTTGGGCCATCGTGATCAGGCACGTGAATGGTTACGTCGCGTTATGCGGCGTTATCCAGGTTCTACATCAGCACATTTGGCGCAACTGCAACTCAAGCAATTTCCAGTTCAAGGGATGCTGTGAAAGTGATCAAATGGCCTGCTTTCAAAGAGCATCGATTGAAGTTAATGATAGTGTGTGTGTGTATCATAGGCGCTGTTGTATGGTTTTTGCCTGTGCGGCGCGTTATTTTCTACGGTGATTTTCGTTGGGTCGATCGTGGTATGCTGCAGTCTGAGCTTGCGCCTGTGTTAGACGTGGGTATTGTGAGATTATCACTGAAGCAAGTGCGACTTGCCTTACTGAATGTAGATGGTGTTGCAGAGGCGCGTGTTTGGCGTCATTGGCCAGGTGATTTAAAAATCCAATTACAAGCACGTCAACCACTCATGCGGTGGGGCGATCAGGGTGTTGTGGATGCATCGGGGGTGTTATTTTATGTGCGTCCATCGTTGGCAGAATTTTCAACATTACCTGAGCTGATTGTGCCCATTCAATCAATTGATCAAGGGGTTAAGATTTTTCATTTACTGCAAGCTGAATTACAGGCTTATCCCAAATTTCGGTTGATGCTTGTGCGTTATGTGCCATGGAAAGGGTGGCAGGTTGAATTATCTCATCATGTGTTTTTAGTGTTAGGGGATCAACACATCAGCGCTCGATTCAGGCGTTGGCTCAGCGTATCTTCGCAAATACTCAAAGATAAAAAACATCGTCTTATGGTAGATTTGCGTTATCGAAATGGATTTTCAATACAGCCTTAATATTTTTTTTCTTGCTTCAATATTGTGTGATTGCGCTTTGATCATGAATGAAAATAGCTGATATTGTGGCGTGCAATCCTAGTCTAACTCAGTTAAGATTGTGGTGCAGTATCTGAGGGTGACTGGTCAGATGAAATGTGTCATGTTCGATGGTGTTAGATATGTTGCTGTGGGGGTGTCCGATTTGTTTTTTTAGGATTTTTTGCAGCCGATCGATGTGTTCAAGTTGAGTGTTGTTGTGAAAAAAAATGATACAGCGTTAATTTCTGCTTTAGATATTGGCACGACTAAAGTTGTGTGTTTGGTGGGTCGTGTGGTGGAACAATGTGCTGCTGCCGGCGGAGAATTTTCCGTTGAAATTTTGGGTGTTGGAACACATCCTTCATGTGGAATGAAGCGAGGTGTGGTGGTCAACATTGAAACAACAATGCGGGCAATCAGTCAGGCAGTTGAAGTGGCTGAAAAATCAGCTTCAACCACCATTCGTGCTGCTTATACAGGTATTGCAGGCAGTCATATTCGTGGCATGAACTCTCATGGCATTGTGGCTATTCGTAATCAAGAAGTTTCACATGCTGATATTGATCGAGTGATTGAAGCAGCACGTGCAGTTGCAATTCCTGCTGATCAGAAAATATTGCATGTGTTACCTCAGGAATTTTTTATTGATAATCAGGATGGTATTCGTGATCCCATTGGCATGTCTGGTGTGCGTCTTGAGGCTAAGGTTCATATCGTCACAGGGGCTGTGAGTGCTGCGCAGAATATTGTTAAATGTGTAGAGCGTTGTGGTTTGCAGGTCAACGATGTGATTTTAGAGCAATTAGCTTCTAGTCAAGCGGTGCTCACTGAAGACGAGAAAGAATTGGGTGTATGTTTAGTTGATATCGGTGGTGGGACCACGGACATTGCTGTTTTCGTCGATGGAGCTATCCGGCATTCTGCGGTGATTCCAATTGCGGGGAATCAAGTCACGAATGACTTGGCTGTTGCACTGAGGACATCAACGCTTGATGCGGAGCATCTTAAGTTGACACAGGCCACTGCTATGGCTGATCAGGTGAACGTGGATATGACGGTTGAAGTGCCTGGGGTTGTTGATCGAGAATCTCAGCAAGTTTCTTTACAAACTGTTTCTGATGTTGTTCAGGCGCGTTATGAAGAACTTTTTCAAATGGTTGCAATTGAATTACGTCGCAGTGGATTTTACGATGCTGTGGCTGCGGGTGTTGTGTTGACAGGAGGCGGCTCAAAAGTGCCTCAGGGTGTGGTGTTGGCAGAGCGTATTTTTGAGTTGCCAACACGGTTGGCCTGCCCACAATATATCACTGGTTTATCAACAGATATCTGTAAACCAGAATATGCGACTGCGGTGGGTTTAATGTTATATGGTCATCAGCAGATGCAACAAGGTGTTGCTGTGTGTGAGGGTATGAATGAGCAGATATGGAGTCGTCGAGTCAAGCAATGGTTGCAGTATTATTTTTAAATAGGGACAACATGTTCATCAGATAATCTGAGGAGGATTGCAGCATGTTCGAATTATCAGACAGTCAGCAGCAAGGTGCGGTGATTAAGGTCATTGGTATTGGTGGGGGCGGAGGTAATGCTGTACAGCATATGATTGATGAGGGAATTACAGGGGTTGAATGTCTGTGTGCGAATACGGATTCTCAGGTGTTGAAAACGCTTTCGATGCCGACCTTAATTCAGCTTGGTGAAGGGATCACCAAGGGGCTGGGGGCGGGGGCTGACCCTGAAATTGGACGTCAAGCAGCACAAGAAGATCGGGAGCGTATTTATGAGGCGCTGAAAGGCACTGATATGGTTTTTTTAACGGCTGGTATGGGTGGAGGTACGGGCACAGGTGCAGCACCTGTTTTTGCAGAAATTGCCCGTGAATTAGGGATTTTAACCGTTGCGGTTGTCACGACACCTTTTACGTTTGAAGGGAAGCGTCGAATGCAGGTTGCGGATGCTGGCATTCAAGAATTGGCGCGTTATGTGGATTCACTGATTACGATTCCCAATAATAAGTTGCTCAGTGTTTTGGGTAAAACAGTGAGTTTATTGAGTGCGTTTCGTTCCGCCAATGCAGTGCTACAAGGGGCTGTTCAAGGCATTGCTGATTTGATCACACGTCCGGGACTCATTAATGTTGATTTTGCTGATGTGCGCACGGTGATGTCGGAAATGGGCATGGCGATGATGGGCACAGGTCATGCAACGGGCGACAATCGCGCATCCATGGCTGCAGAAGCAGCGGTGTCGAGTCCATTGCTGGAAGATGTTGATTTGGCAGGTGCACGAGGTGTGTTGGTTAATTTAACCGCTGGGCCTGATATGACCATTGGTGAATTTGAATTGGTAGGAGATACCATTCGTACCTTTACATCTGAAGATGCTCGAGTGGTTGTCGGTACTGTTATTGATCCTGAATTGACGGATGAGATTAAAGTGACTGTTGTTGTCACGGGTTTAGGTGCCGATCAACCTGAATCACAGTCGGATAATCCCGTGTTGCAGCGACAGGATAAATCAGATGTGTCTGCATCAACTGTAGGTGCGTATGTGGGGACAACGCCTTTAGCGAGAGAAAGCACACGTTCATCTACAAGTGTTTTGTCACAAGAGTCAGTACAATCAACACCTTCTCAGGAAGATATTGAGTATCTTGATATTCCTGCATTCCTGCGTCGTGAACGAGAAGAGGTTGAGTGATACGCTGAGATTAGATGTATTCTATCTTGTTTTGTTGAGCACTTTATTGCATGATAAGCCTGCTTATCAGTGGGTTATTTTATATGTGTTTTGAGAGAACCATTCGAACTTCAATGAGTGCACGGGGTGTAGGTGTTCATTCAGGTAAAATTGTAACGATTATGCTCAGGCCAGCACCCGTGAATACGGGGGTGGTGTTTCGGCGTATCGATCTTGATCCAATTGTTGAAATTAAGGCCTGTGTTGAGCATGTAGGGGACACGCGTCTTTCAACATGCTTACAACAAAAGGGGGTTCGTGTTTCGACCGTTGAGCATCTGATGTCAGCTGCGGCAGGTTTAGGGGTTGATAATTTATACATTGATTTGAATGCTGAAGAAGTACCCATTATGGATGGTTCAGCTGTATCTTTTGTTTTTTTGTTACAATCTGCAGGTTTAGTTGATCAGCCAGAACAGCTCAAGCGTTTTGTCCGCATTAAGCAAAAGGTTGAAGTGGTTTCAGAGGGGAAAAAGGCAAGCGTTAGACCTTTCAGTGGTTTTAAAGTTGGTTTTGAGATTGGTTTTGAGCATCCGATCATGACTCAAGAAAATTGTAAGGTAGAAGTTGATTTTTCGTCCACAAGTTTTGTGCGTGATATTTGTCGCGCACGTACATTTGGATTTTTATCAGATGTTGAAAAACTGAAGCAGCAAAAATTAGTGTTGGGCGGGAGTTTAAAAAATTCTATTGTTTTAGATGATGAACGTGTTTTGAATCCGGGTGGTTTGCGTTATACAGATGAATTTGTGCGTCATAAGATTCTGGATGCTGTAGGCGATCTTTATTTGCTGGGACAACCGATGATCGGTGCTTTTTGGGGTTACAAATCTGGACATGCATTAAATAATATTTTGTTAAAAACGCTCATGATGGATACAGATTCTTGGGAAGTGGTGACATTTCCAAATGGTGATGTACCGATTTATTTCAGCTCACTTGTCACTGCAGCGGCCGTGTGATTTAGAGTTTTATAGGTTAATTTTAGGGCGTATTTTCCATTTTAACACTGTTGGTTTTTGGAAAAAATGCGTGGCAATGCTGCGCAGTTTAGGTTCAAAATTTCTGAGTTGCATGATCCAGAGTGAGTTTCTGACTAATATGACGAGCTGTTGATTTGAATCTTGACTCAGAGAATAGTGGTCGTGTAAGTATTCGGGTAAACAGGTGTCGAATTGTATTTTGAGTTGTTGTAATGACTGTGCTGTCTGTAGCCAAGGTAAATTTAGATGTTTAAGTATATGTTCCATTTGAATGACAATCGCCTTAAACGTTGAAATCAGAAAGTTTTCTAGCATAAAATAGCATTGCAGCTATATCATTCCAAGTGTTATAATCTTTTGAGTTTAATAGCAAGTTGTCAGAATGACAGTATGTGTTCAGGAGAAATCAATGTTACAGCGTATGTTGCTGGGGGTTTTTGGTAGTCGTAATCAGCGATTCTTAAAAAGTATTGGACCGATGATCCAGGCAATAGGGCAAGCTGAGGCGCAATTTAAGCAATACTCGGATGAGGATTTGTTCAGCATGACAGCTACGTTTAAGGCCCGGCTGTCTGCAGGTGAAACATTAGATGATCTCTTGCCGGAAGCCTTTGCTGTTGTGCGTGAAGCCAGTGTTCGAACTTTAGGGTTGCGGCATTTTGATGAGCAACTCATGGGGGGGGTTGTTTTACATCGTGGCAAGATTGCTGAAATGGGTACAGGGGAAGGTAAAACCTTAGGTGCAACTTTGGCAGCTTATTTAAATGCACTCACTGGAAATGGAGTCCATGTTGTCACTGTGAATGGATATCTTGCAGCGCGAGATGAAGCGTGGATGCGTCCTATTTACACAGCGCTGGGTATTTCAACGGGTGTTGTAGCTGAAAACATGGATTTTACAGCACGTCAGCGCGCTTATGCTGCTGATATAACTTATGGTACAAATAATGAATTTGGTTTTGATTATTTGCGGGATCACATGGCGCATACACTGGAGCATCAAGTGCAACGTGGCCATGCTTTTGTGATTGTCGATGAAGTCGATTCGATTTTGATTGATGATGCACGTACGCCATTGATTATTTCAGGAGAGGTGCAGGAAGATCTTGATCGCTATGAGCACATTAATCAGTTGGCGCTTCAGCTTGAATTATTAGTTGATTTTACAATAGATGAAAAAGAACGCTTGGTGTTATTGACTGAAGCAGGGCATCAGAAGGTTGAAAAGCTACTTGCAGAGCAAGGGTTATTAAGTGCAGGTGGTTTGTATGATATTCAGAACATTCGTTTGTTGCATACTTTAAATGCAGTATTGCGTGGACAGCATTGTTTTAAAAAAGATATTGATTATATTATTCAAGAGGATCAAATTGTGCTCATTGATGAGCATACAGGTCGCGCCATGGCAGGTCGGCGTTGGTCGGATGGGCTACATCAAGCCGTTGAAGCAAAAGAAGGCGTGATGGTGCAAAAGGAAAATCGCACTTTGGCGTCGATCACCTTGCAAAACTATTTCAGAATGTATCAAAAATTATCGGGCATGACGGGGACCGCTGATACAGAAGCCTATGAGTTTCAGCAGATTTATGGCCTAGAGGTCGTGATCCTTCCGACTCACAAGCCATTGATTCGCAAGGATTTGAGTGATCGAATGTTTGTTGGCCGAACGGGTAAATATCGGGCAATTGTGAAGGAAGTGCAGGCACGGCATCAAACAAAACAGCCGGTTTTAGTGGGGACTGCATCGATTGAAAATTCAGAGTATCTGTCGAAGTTATTGACTGAGGTCAAGGTGCCTCATTCAGTTTTAAATGCAAAAAAACATGGTCAGGAAGCAGAGATTATTGCACAGGCAGGTTGTTTGAATGCGGTCACCATTGCGACAAACATGGCAGGGCGGGGTACAGACATTGTTTTAGGTGGGGCTCAGACAGAGGCGATTCTTGCAGATCAAGCGCAACTTGCACAATGGAAAACCCAACATGCGGCAGTTTTAGCGTTAGGTGGGTTGCATGTTTTAGGTACAGAGCGTCATGAGTCTCGACGCATTGATAATCAATTACGGGGGCGTGCGGGCCGCCAAGGTGATCCAGGGTCTTCACAATTTTATATTGCTTTAGATGATCATTTAATGCGTATTTTTGCAGGGCCTAAGGTCATTGATTTTATGCGTAAGATGATGACAGAAGATGAGACCCTTGAGCGTCCTATTTTAACACGCCAAATTGAAGGGGCTCAGCGTAAGGTTGAAGGATTTAATTTCGATATTCGTAAGCAATTGTTGCGTTTTGATGATGTTGCGAGTGAACAGAGACAATTAATTTATCATCAAAGACAGGTGTTGCTTGAGTCTGGGGATATTTCAGAGAATATTCAAAATATGTTAACTTTGGTGATTCAAAAAGTAGTGGAAACCTATATTCCTGCAGACAGCTTTGCTGAACAGTGGGATGTAGATGAGTTGATGGCAGTATTACGCAGCGAGTTTTCTGCCTTCTGTCCTATTGATAGTTGGCAAGCTGATGTTTCGGATTTAACAGCTGTAGACATTCAATCACGTGTTCTCAAGGCGGTACAATCACAGTATCAGCAACAAGAAATTAAGCTCACACTTGAAACCATCCGAACGCTTGAAAAAGGATTGATGTTAGAGGTCGTTGATCAACATTGGTATGATCATTTAACAGCGATGGAGCAATTACGAGAAGGGATACATTTACGTGGATATGCGCAAAAAAATCCAACAGAAGAATATAAGCGTGAGTCATTTGAGCTTTTCAAACAGATGTTGTTCAGCGTCAAGCGTGAAACGTTGTCATTATTATTACGTGCGGAGCTTTCGTCTGCTGATGCGTCTGTTGAAGGGCTTTCGGTTGAGCCAATGGGGCAAGCACAGCATCCAAGTGTGCAGCCTATTTTGGCGGGGACACAGTCTGAAAATGTCATTGCATCGCCCGAAGCTGTGTTCAATGTTTCACAAAGCGTATCAGATCAAACGATACACAGCCCAGATAAAATTGGGCGCAATCAGCCGTGTCCTTGTGGATCAGGCAAGAAGTATAAACGTTGTCATGGGGCGTTATCATCAAGTTAAGTGGCCCGCGTTTTGTTGAGGTGTCAATGGGCGTGGGTGTGATTTGATCTTGATGCCGAACGCGTATGTTCGGTGTGATCAAATTAAGACTGATTGGATCACGCGCTGATCTGTTTATATCGCTTGATGTGTGAGGTATATTGATTTAAATAAGCTGCTGATGTTTCATGAATTTTAATGTGTGGCTGCCCATTCAAATTTAAGGTTTTTATCCAATGTTTGTGAAGGCGCTGTGTGTGTGCCTGGAGTGAGAAAATGAATGGACAGACGGTGTTTTCCAACACTGATTTCAGGATACGCTGCTAAGTGTGTGCGAATACGTATCAGGTGAATGTTTTGGTTAGCATCCAAGATTGTTTGAAAAAAGCATTGTGTTGCAACAGCGGTTTGAAAAGGGCGTGCTTGACGAATGAAAGGCAGTAACGTTGTGACTAAAGTGCTTGTGAGTTGTAATTGATGGTGTAAGTTTTTGAGTTCTGCGATGCGTTGTTGTGTTGATTGATGTAACCAAAAGCGGAGTTGAGGGGTTGTAAAATCAGACAGGCCTCCGGGGTGACTGTGTTGTTGGCGAATCAGCGTCAGGAGTGGATGCAGTTTGAGTGAGCAGATGCCCTCATGTTGATTCAACTGTTCATTGAGGGTTTTGAGTTTCGTTAAATAGCAATCCAAAGTAGTTTGGTCCACGTGTTGGTTATGTTTAAGTGCGATCAGATCTTGTTGTTTTTGAGTGATCAGGGTGATGAATTTGGTTTTCAGATCCGGACGATCTAAAATGTTCAGTATATCAGTGTAGGTCAGTAATTGTTGTCGATGTTGCGTGGGGCATGTTGTATCGTACTTCTGAATGTATTGTAATAAAGGCTCAAGTCGTAAGCACACACGCACACAGTCATTGGTGGGGTATTCATAGATCAGTGTTGAAGACATGTCCATGTTGAGAGGCGCTCAATTTGGATGAAAGATGTTGAATACTATGGCATTGCTCAATCTTTGATGCAAGTGTCAGGTTTCAATGGATGGTAAAGATAGCGCAATATAGTGATCATGCAACTGTCTTACATGTTTTTTCAATTGAGGTAGGGTGCTTGTATTGTCGAGTATATCATCAGATGCCTGAATACGTTCAGTACGTGATAGCTGATGTTTCATGAAGGCATGAATTTGAATGTCTGTCCATGTGTTACGTTTCAACGTGCGTTGAATTTGCTGTGCTTCTGTGGCGTCTACAACACACACACGGTTAACGGGCAGTGTCCATTGTGTTTCAAAGAGCAAGGGGATTTCGATTAGGTAATAGTGTTGCGTGGGTATTTGAAGGGTGTGTTGTATTTTTTCAAGTATTTCTGGGTGTAGGCGTTGTTCAAGTGTTGTTTTTAAATTCGGTGTTTCGATGCACAGTTGACGTAATTGATCGCGGTTAATGGTGTTGTCTTGATGGAGAATGTTTGTGCGCAGTGTGTCAACAAGCCATTGCCAGTGTGATGTGTGAGGGCGTAGGCAGTCGCGTGCATATTGATCTGCACTGAGTGTGGTTGCGCCTAATGTCTTGAAATACTGTGCTGCAGTACTCTTTCCGGACCCGATGCCGCCTGTGAGTCCAATACATAGCGTGTGTGTGCCCATATATGCCTCATGCCTATTGAAGCTTACCATGGCATGCGTTTTGTAACAGCGCAATATCTTTTTATCGTGTAAGGGGCTGTGACAGGCTGCATGGATGCGGATTTTGCTGTGTTAAAAACGCACTTAAAATACTCATTTATGGTTAATAAACTCATGTTTTTCGCTTTGTGATTCCCTGGCTCACTGACAGCGGCCAGTGGCCGCTTGAGGCGCTTGTTCAGCAGAGGAATTTGGTTTTTTGGCAAAGGGAGCAGTATTATGGGTCAAAGATGTTGCTTTTCTTTCCCGAAGTGATAGCGATTGAGCTGTATCCGCGGACTTTAACAACAGTTCTTGATCTTGTATTTCTAATTTTTTTTCTAAAGATTTGATATTCTTTCTATTAAAATACCAGATTGCGCCTGGCATGATAACCATGCTTGCTAGAATAATGCCTGCGATTATCCAAAATTCAGTTGGCAGGATTATGATTGAGGGGTCAGGCACATGTAGAAACGCTGCGCTTACCATCAAGCCCATGAATCCAGAGGGCACGATGCTTACTAGAAGTGGGGTTCTGTTTTTCACACAGAATGACTGCTGTTCTGTGTTGCGTTTTTGTGTTTCAATTATTTGAGAGATTCGAGGGTGTTGTTGAGCTAGTTGTGCTATGCGCGCTGGGTTGTATTTCCATTGTGCCCATTCCATAAACTGCATGAGACTGTTGAAACTAATTGTATTTGTATTCAGGCTTTTAGAATCAAAGCGTTTATCGAGTAAGAGCTGAAATGCCATCTCTTTACATTCTTGTCTGTATGTCATTCTACAATATGTAGTAGGATAACGCTTGTCTTTGGGACATCCCACTAGCAGTGTATATTCGAGTGCATTATCAGATATTGTAGTCTGATCAACGCGCTGCTGTTGTGTTTGAAGTATCTGATCCCAGGTCTCACCTTCAAGATGCGTGTTGACGATGAAGTTCACAATACAAAGATAATGTCTTGATATAAATTGCGGACTTAGACTTAGATCGAATGTTGGCTCTGCGTTTTGTATGAATTCTATGTCTTTTGTCAGGTCACGCCCATAGGGCACATTTTTCGAGGTATGAGTCCAACATTTAAAGATCTGCATATGCACCTTGTGCTCAAGGCAATTGTGGCCTTGTCTGTTTTTTAAGCTGTAGTATTGTGCTAATTCTGGCTTTTTAGCATGATATTGATCAATAAATTGCCAAACATGAGGCACGTCTTCAGTCGGTAGATAAGGCACGTCTCCAGTCGGTAGTGCGGAAATCCCTTCTCCAGCGCGAGTCCTAAATACTAACGCTAGATCTACTTCATCTCGCCCGCATAAGGAATAGGCTTCATCATATCGCTTTTCTCTGATGGCGTTTCGGATCAGTACAACGGTTAATTGGGATGTTGCTTGGACTGATAATTCGGATAATGGTATTGCTTGGACTGGTGTTGCAATCGCAATCACTGTGTCTAGCATGGCATGATCTCCACTTTTTTTAAAAACATTTCAATATATTAACATCAGTTTATTAAGGTTTTATTAAGGCTGTATTTGATTGAATCAAAACAGATGCGCGATGATGCTTTAAGGCATCAATATTAAATTGTATGAGATGCTCACCAGGCACTGTTCTGGATTGACAGCTTTGAGTCAGCTGTTAAGATGAAAATCTAAATTTTACTTCAAGGAGGCGTAAATGGGTCAAGCACACGTTGCGGTGATTGGGGCAGGATCCTGGGGGACTGCAATGGCGATACATTTAGCGCATTGTGGACATGCAGTGTCTTTGGTTGCGCGTGACCCTCAAATGGTTCAAAGCATGTCTGAAATGCGTGAAAATTCGTCTTATTTACCAAGAATACCTTTTCCAGATGCTTTGAATGTTTCTGCTGATGTGGACCAGGCTGTTGCACATGCTTCAACGGTCATGCTTATGGTGCCAAGCCAAGCTTTTTCAAGTTGTATTGAACGCATTGCCCCGATCATTGATTCAAAAACATTGGTGTGTTGGGGCAGTAAAGGTTTAGGGGAAATTGATTCAAAATCAGTATTTTTACATGAAATTGCTGAAAATTTTTGTGGTAAGGAGCAGCTTTTGGCGGTGATTGGTGGCCCTTCGTTTGCTAAGGAGGTGGCATCACATACACCCACGGCTGTCGTTGTTGCCAGTGCACAACCAGAGGCGTTAGATCGTTCGATTGCGCTCTTGCATCATGACGGCATGCGCTGTTATTCCAGTACAGATATAACGGGGGTTGAATTGTGTGGTGTGACCAAAAATGTCTTGGCAGTTGCTGCGGGTGTCAGTGATGGTTTGGCGCTGGGTACCAATACGCGCAGTGCTTTGATCACGCGAGGTTTAGCTGAAATGCAACGTTTAGGTGTTAAGCTCAATGCGCATCCAAAAACGTTTATGGGATTGGCGGGCGTGGGTGATGTTGTGTTGTCGTGTACCAGTGATTTGTCGAGAAATCGTCGATTGGGTTTAGGTTTAGGGCGTGGGCAAACGCTTGAGGACACATTGAATACGATTGGTCAAGTTGTTGAGAGTGTTGATAATGTGAGTCGGTTGCTTGATTTGGCACGCCAATGTTCTGTGAGCTTGCCGATCACTGAGCAAGTGCAGGCTATCTTTCAGGGCGTCAGTACGCCTCAGCAGGCACTGACAGCGTTGTTATCGCGTCCGCCTGCAGCAGAATTAGATGATATGGAGCGGGGTTAAATCATTTAAGATCTGGAAAGGCATGCTGTCTTAATGCTTCAAATACAATGATCGCGACACTGTTGGCGAGATTCAAGCTTCTTGATTTTGATTGCATTGGAATTCTAAGCCACGTTTTCCAACAGTCTTCTTGACGCACTGCTTCGCTGATGCCTTGATCCTCTGAACCAAAAACGAGCCAATCATTGAGTTGAAAAGAATATTGGTCATAACGTAATTGAGCACGTGTTGAGCAGCCGATCAGATGTTTTTTTTGACCGAAAGTGTTCCAATTTTCATAGGTTTTAACTTGGGCCCATTCACGGTAATCAAGTCCGGCACGTTTCAATTTTTTATCTTCGAGCTCAAATGGCATGGGCCCGACAAGGTGTAATTGAACATTGGTATTAGCACATAGTCTGATGATATTTCCAGTATTGGATGGCATTTTAGGTTCGATGAGGACGATATTCATGGTGTGTCGGGAATGTGCGCATCAACCTGTGATGCATGAGCCGTTTCATTGAGTGCTTTAAATGCAGCAGCTTGTTGTTGCTGATAAGCATTTCGGGTAAAGATGTAGGGATCAAAGGCATTTTGAATGATTCTGTCTAATGGAAAGCTGTCTGCGCGGTGGTCAATGCCGCGTAGGACTCTCAGCGTGTTGCTTTGGTGTGGCAACCATGTCACTGGATCGAGGAAGTAGAGGTCAAGTGGTAATCCTAGTATATCTAAGCTGCTTGTTGAGCCTAATATAGGTAGAATCATGAAGTCGCCAGGTGGCAAGCCCCATGTTTTAAGTGTGAGTCCGAAGTTTTGTTGTCGGTGTGGTAGATCATAGTTTTTTGCGACATCAAAACAGCCCGCTAGACCGATGGTTGAATTGAGTGTAAATCGCCAGCTGTCTTCAAGGGCATAGCGTAATCTCAGTTGTAATAAATCATTTATGATAACATCGACTTCTCCCAAATTTGAAAAAGCCCGTGATATGATACGATCGATAAATGGAGGTGTAATGGTTTTATAAGATTGTGCGAGGGGTTTGATGAGTATGCGATCAAGATCTTTGTTGAATTGATAGATTGCACGATTGGTGGGTTCTAACGGGTCTTGAGGATTAGTGGCGCCTTCTGGCATGCAAGCTGTAAGTAGAGTGCATGTTATCAGTAATAGCCAACGGAAACCTATGTAGCGCATGATCACTTCCTGTTAAAAGTAGATTCCAAATAATCTGAGTATCAGTATGCGCAATTTATTATTTTTTTCAAGTTGCTTGTGCTGTTAGAATGTAATCACATATTTCTCGAACAGCACCCCGTCCGCCAGGGTGTTGCGTGATTAAATCTGCTGCATTGCGAGCAGCTTCAACTGCCTGACTAACATGTTCCTCAGTCCCAGACTGAAAAGTTCCCAGGAGTATTCTATCATC
>JAAZZZ010000019.1 GCA_014238985.1 Gammaproteobacteria bacterium | reverse complement strand
ATTAGGCAAGGTTTTAGGTCCTAGAGGTTTGATGCCAAACCCTAAAACAGGAACCGTGACTTTCGATGTCAAGCAAGCCATTTCGCAGATTCAGAGGCGCTTTTATGAATGCTGGCTTGATGCGTGCTTTGTGGGTCTGTTTCTATTTTACGTTTTGCTCTTTGATAAGTGTCTTCAAACCCACGTTCTTGTGTCATTGTCAAGGCTTGGTCGAGCTCTCTTGCTTGACGGATATTGTCTATGTATGCGCCCGCTCTCCGGATTATACAACGCAGAACAAATCCACCAAATCCAGAGAAGAGAAGGTGAACCGCTATTGATGTGACAATGGCTATGATAGGGCTATAATATTGTGCCATTATACTATACGCGACAACGGCAGGTGTTAAATTGATTAATGCTATAGCCAATAAGGACGATCCTAGAAGTGCACAGAATGAAAAAAAGGAATTATAGTTATAGTTCATTATAATTTTGGAGGTTATTATGAGTATTACGACCCCCAAGAGCATTAAAAGCAATCCCGAGATTGGCACAGTCAGCGCGCTGGGTAAAAAGTGAAAGGCGTTTGTTAATAAAGAAAGCCCCTGCGTTTCTAAATTTATAAAGGCGAACAGAATAGATAGCCAGATTGCCACATAGCTCACAATTTTAATTAATTTGAATACATAGCTTGCAAATGCTTTGATTCTTGATGGCTGTTGTGCTTCTGCCTCAAATTGTGTTTGATCAGCCCCTTCTCTCATGTATATTCCCTTTTGAATAATTAGTTATGAGCAATAGAGTACTTTGATTTATTAGCGTCGTCAAATAGGTTAGAGCTTCAAAAATTTAGAGCTGAATAGGCCAGGAGTGAGTATCAGGGGGAAGCGTTTCTAGCCTGTGCTTCTCGCTGTTGATGCTGCTTCGCTGGCTGGCACGCTTCCTTGTCTTGTTAGCTCGATGCCGCTGCTGGAGCTGGATGCTAGTTGTATTGCTGTCTCTGGTTTTTTGAGATAAGGATGCTTGCCTATGTTCTGTGAGAGCTTATCTGTGAATACAAGTCCGGATATAAAGCTGCCCACGAAGGTGAAGGGTAAAATGAAGTAGGCCGCTGTAGTAGCAGCACCTGCGTGTGAAAATATTCTCCCACTTGCTGCTACATAGGCTGCTATGGTGGGTATAATGGCGAAAGAGATGAAAGCACAAGCTATAGCGACGCCTGAACAAAAACCTTTTGCAAATTCTTTTCCAAATTCGCGTGCATTCCTGTGCTGTGTGCTGTGAGCGATTCTCATTTTTCTTTCTCCTGTTTAATGGATAACAGTGTGCACAATAAATATTAAGGAAACTTTAAAGGCTTTAAATTAAAGGTTGTTTAGATGATATGCAGTCAAATAATGTCTAGAAGACAGATTATCACTGATTAAAAAAAATTTAAATGTTTGAGGTGTTATAAGCATTTAAATTTTAACGTGCGCGCATTTTTAATTTTGACTGTTTGAGCCATTTGAAGAGAGGGTCATGGTGATGGCTTGACTGAGCGCCAAGAGCTTTTGATCAAAAAAATGTGTGGCTTCAGGTATTGGCATATATTGGATCGGTTGATCCGTGTGTGCAGTGACCCAGGCTGTCGTTGCTTCAGGGGTGGCAATGCTGTCAAGCTCACCTTGAATGACAGTGGTGTGTTGAGGCAAGTTCAGGGTATCAAAAGGCAGTCGCATCACAGGGGGTGCAATTAAAATCAAGTGTGTGCCAGACGTGGCCATACAGGCTGCAACATAGCTTCCAAAGGAAAAACCAATCAGCCATTGAGGGGCCGTATGATGTTGCGCCATCCAATGTATAACAGCACGAGCATCCGCACAGGCGCCTTCAAGGTTCACATAATCACTTTCACTGGCACCGACGCCTCGAAAGTTAAACCGTACGCTGTTAATGCCATTTTTTTGACAGGTTTTAGCGCTGGTTGAGACCACTTTGTTGTGCATGCTGCCTTGATACAAAGGGTGTGGATGGCAGATGAGTGCCCAAGGTTGTTGGGGTGATTCAGTGTGCGTCACACAGCCTTCAAGGGTGCCTGCTGGCCCTGGACATTTGAAGTGTTGCATGCCTTTAAACTTCAATCATTTCGAAATCGTCTTTCATGGCAGCGCAATCGGGGCACATCCAATCTACAGGTACGTCTTTCCAAAGGGTACCGGGGGCAATGCCATCGGCAGGCCAGCCTTTGGCTTCATCAAAAATAAATCCACAAATAAGACACATGTATTTTCGCATAAAATATCCTGCTTTAAGTATGGCGTGTGCACATATTGCAAGAAATCATTCGATGATTCAATATTAAACTTTTTGATCTTTTAAGCACATACAGTATTTTTGTGCTGATATTAACCTTTCTGCTATTGTATGCGGGCTTCATTGCAGTGATAGCATAGGGTTGTTATAATTTTTCCTGAAATTTTCGAGGCTTAAGACATGACTGATTTGCTCAAACAAGCGCGTCATTATACACCTGGCGGGGTGCATTCTCCGGTGCGTGCGTGTCAACAGATGGAACTTGACCCCTTGTTTTTCACGCATGGTCAGGGGCCTTATGTATTTGACCATGAAGGCCATCGGTATATTGATTACGTGTGTGGATTTGGACCCGTTATTTTAGGACATGCACATCCTGCCCTATCAAAGGTTTTATCAGCTCAAGCACAACGAGGGTTGGTGTATGGTGGGTGCGATGCAAATGCGCCCATATTGTCCAAAATGTTGTGTGATGCTTTGCCTGGGATGGATCAAATACGGTTGATGAATTCCGGAACAGAAGCGTGTATGACAGCGGTGCGTCTTGCACGTGCAGCAACAGGGCGCTCTAAAGTGATCAAATTTGAAGGGGCCTATCATGGCCACTATGATGCATTTCTTGTGGCTGCAGGTTCAGGGGCATTGAACACTGTAGCGACATCAGGTGTGACGCCGGGTGCAGTCCAAGATACACTGTTATTGCCATTTAATGATGTAGAGGCTGTTCGGAAAACGCTTGAACAACATGCAGGGACAGTGGCTGCGATCATACTTGAGCCCATTGCAGGCAACATGGGCATGATACTGCCCATGAGAGACTATCTCAGCACGCTGCGACACTTATGTGATGCACACGGTGTGGTGTTGATTTTTGATGAAGTCATGACGGGTTTTCGTGTGGCCTATGGTGGAGCAGGTGTGCACTATGGGGTCATTCCAGATTTAACGGTCTTAGGTAAAGTGATCGGTGGTGGGTTACCCATTGGCGCTGTGGCAGGATCACGTGATTTAATGGAGCTGTTGGCACCCAGCGGGGCTGTGTATCAAGCAGGCACTTTCTCAGCCAATCCAATGAGTTTATGTGCGGGTATTGAAACATTAAAGCACTTGTCTGATACAAAAGCGTATCAGCATTTATCTGAACACAGCCATGCTTTGAGTGAAGGACTTGTGTTGAGTGCAGCGCAACAGGGAATTGACCTTCAAGGTGTGTCATTGGGGGGCATGTTAGGCGTGTTCTTTTCATCAACGCCTGTACAAGATCTAACTGCTGCTCAGCAAACCGATCCATTAGCCTTCAAATGGTTTTATCAAGGCATGCGGCAAGCCGGTATTGTATGGCCACCTTCTCCTTATGAAGCTTTTTTTATTGGCACTCAACATGATGAAGATACACTGAAATTCACATTAGCTGCAGCAGATCAAGTCTTTCAATCCTGTGCGCAGCAACGAGAGGCCCAATGATCTGGTTATTATACCGTGTGCTGACGTGGCTGGTTGCGCCATTGATTTGGGGGCGGGTTTTCATACGCTTGCTTCAGGAGCCCGGTTATCGAGCGAATTGGGCACAACGATTCGGATATCGATTACCAGACTCAACAGGCCCTGTGCTCTGGATGCATGCAGTGTCTGTTGGAGAGGTGAATGTTGCCGTTGAGCTCATTGAGGGACTGTTAGCTCGGGTACAACATCCCATTCTATTGACCACCACGACCATTACAGGGGCAGCGCGTGCTCGATTTTTACTCGGTGATCGAGTGATTCATTGTTATGCGCCCTTTGATTTTAAATCTTGCGTGGTGCGATTTATAGAACATTTTAAGCCGATCATTGGTTTGTTTATTGAAACAGAGTTATGGCCTCATTGGATTTATTATTGTGCTCAATATCGCGTACCCACGATGTTGATCAATGGTCGCTTGTCAGAGCGTGCATTTTCAAGGTACCAAAAGGCCCAACCATTGATTGAGCGGATGTTGTTGAATCTCTCTGTCATTGTTGTACAAACTGAACGCATTAAACAACGTTTTGAAGCGCTAGGCGCATCTCAAACTCAGCTATACTGTGCGAATAATATTAAATACGATATGCGTGTTGATCCCTCTCAAAAAGATCAAGGGCAACAAAAACGGCAGTTGTGGGGCGCATCAAGGCCCTGTTTAATTGCAGCCAGCACACATCCAGGTGAAGAAGCAAAGGTGCTAGAAGCCTTTACGCAGGTACAACGCCAAATCAAAGATGCGTGTTTGCTGCTGGCGCCACGCCACCCGGTTCGAACAGATGAATTGATTGAACTGTGTGAGACATTTAAATTTCAATCGGTGCGTGCATCACAGTGCCTTGATCAAGCCGTGCAGCATCCAGACATTGTCATTGTTGATGTGTTGGGGGAACTCTGTCTGTTTTATGCAGCAGCTGATGTTGCTTTTATCGGTGGCAGTTTGATTGAGCATGGAGGGCATAATCCCATTGAGCCTGCTCAATTGGCCTGTGCTTGTGTCAGCGGTGAGCACGTGTTTAATTTTGAAGAAGTCTATGCTCGATTGTATGCTGAAGGTGGATGTGTCTGTATTAAGGATGCCGATACGTTGGCTGAGGCATGGCTTAAAATCTTACAGGATGAGGCATTTAGAACTTCTTTGATGGCGCGTGCACATGTAGTGGTTCAAAGCGCGCAGGGTGGTATTTTGCGTCATATTGAATTGATTGAAAGGCTCTTAGCATCGGGTTATTCAGGGTCTTCTAAACTGAGCAAACCTGTGTTGACATTATAGGCAAATAATTCTGCATAGCGTCCCCAGTCAATGGCAATGGTCAGGACTTCTTTAGACGTTTCTTCTGTTAAAGTATCTTGTAGCTCAATGAGAAAGCGTGCTTCAGTGGCGGATTGATTGTGTCGTTCTTCTAAGATCCTTAAAATGTGACGTACTAAAGGCACATGTGCCAAGAGTTGTTGTGCGAAAATTGTCTTACGGCTGAGAATATCTGCATCGGCAAAAGCACGACCGATTGGGGTGAGGACAATGTCGCCTTCTTCAAGATACATAAACCTTAAAATTTCCAGCACTTCAATCAGCTGAAATAAATCATCAACATCGAGGTGCAGCTCTTCAGCAAAAATAGATAAATCAGCTTTACGTGCGTATTCTGGCGCATTGAGGGCTTCAAGTAAGCCAGATAATTCAGAGATGCTGACTTTAGGCAGTCGATAATTCAAGTCAATAACTTTGTAACGACTGCCGGGTGGTTTGTAATCTTGTGCAGCTTGAGTGATGCAGTCGTAGACTTGATCTACAAGGGTTTTGAATTGAGGGTCATTTTCAGAACGCGGATGTTGAAGTTGCGTCTGAAGTTCAATTTTTATTTTCCCTGGATCTGCACTGAATACAAGGATGCGATCGGCCATCAATGCCGCTTCTTCAATATTGTGTGTGACCATGAGGATGGCTGATAGATTTGTTTGCTGAGTTTTCCATAAATCCATTAAATCTGCACGTAAGTTTTCTGAGGTCAGTGTGTCCAGTGCTGAAAAAGGTTCATCCATCAGCAAAATGGTTGGGTCAACCGCTAAAGCGCGTGCCAGGCCGACACGTTGGCACATGCCACCCGATAATTCTTTGGGGTAAGCGCTTTCAAAACCGTCCATGCCGACCATGTCGATCGCACGTAAAGCTTTTTCCCTACGTTCTGATCGTGAATACGGCAGGGCCTCTAATCCCAGCTCAACATTACCTAATACAGACAACCAAGGTAACAATGCAAAATCTTGAAAGACCATGCTCAATCCAGGTACCGGTTTATCAACAGGTTGACCCTGATATAACACTGTTCCTTCTGTGGGTTGAATCAGGCCCGCAATCATGCGCAGTAGCGTGGATTTGCCAGAGCCTGTTTTACCGATTAATGCAACGAATTCTCCGGGATAAATTTTTAAACAACATTCATCCACCACCACAATGTCAGGACGGTTGTCCTGAGGGAATGAACGACTCACACGATCCAGTTGGATCAAAGGATCAGATGATGGTATGGCCATACATGTCTCCGCTAGTGTCGATTCAGTTTAAACTTGTTTTGATTGATATTAAAGGGGCTGACCCTGTCACTGACAGCGTTTTTGTGCCCAATGGTATAAGGGCGCCCAAATGGTGCGGTTAATGATCAATACAAATAAGCACATGATGATAATGCCTAAGGCTAAATGCGCAAAATCACCATCACGATACTGTACTGCAATGTATCCACCCAAGCCTGTTGCCACCAGTTGATGGGGCCCCCATTCAACATATTCCGCAATAATGCTGGCATTCCAAGCGCCACCGGCTGCAGAAATGATGCCGGTCATTAAGTGCGGGAAAATACCCGGTAAAATTAAACGTCTCCACCAGGTGATGTTCGGTAATTGAAATAAATTTGCAACGTAATGCATCGATTTTTGTAGTGTTTGAGTGCCTGCAATGACATTGAATAAAATATACCATTGCGTGCCTAAAATGATGAGTGGTGAAGTCCAGATGTTCACATTTAAATGATGTTTTACGATGAGCATGACCACAACAGGGAAAAGTAAATTGGCAGGAAAAGCTGCTAAAAATTGGATGATAGGTTGTAAAAAAGCTGCATAGCGTGGTCGTAGACCAATCCACACGCCAATGGGCACCCACAGCAACGTTGCAATCACAATACAGATGCTGATGCGCAGGGTCGTGGCTAAGCCGAGCCAAATGGTTTGTACGACGTCATCTTGATTCACTGTGTTGAACAGCGAGAGGTCTACCTGTGCTAAGCCCCAGATTGAATACCCCAGTATCATCAACCCAAGCATTGTTTGAATAATACGTTTAAAGGAGGTGTTTGTGCGTTTGATGGGCGTCGTTTTTGTGCGTTGAGTTGAATGGATCTTTCGTTTTAAATCCTTAAACAGTGCCATTAAATTTGAGAGTCGTTTTAACAGCCGTGTGCGTGAGAAAATTAAGACGACCCAGGGACGTTTGGATGGCTGGTCTTGTGCGCTGAATTGATGCGCCCAGTAAGTGAGCGGTCGCATGATCAGTTGATCATATAAAAAGATCACAGTGAACATGGTGGCAATGGCTAAAGCGATGGCGTGTTGATCTGCTTTTTCAACGGCAAGTGCAATATAAGAACCGATGCCAGGCAGACGAATGCTATGGTTTGAAATAGAAATAGCTTCAGAGGCGACCACAAAAAACCACCCAGCAGACAAAGAGAGCATCGTGTTCCAAATCAATCCAGGCATGGCAAAAGGCACCTCAAAACGCCAGAAGCGTTGCCAAGCATTGAGGTGCATGGTGCGTACCGCTTCTGAAAGGTTTAAAGGTAAGGTTTTTAAGCTTTGATAGAAGCCCAGCATCATATTCCAAGCTTGTGAGGTGAAGATGGCAAAAATGGCTGCGCATTCAGGGCCTAATAGTTTTCCGGGAAATAAGGCAATAAACCCTGTGACGGTCAAGGATAAAAAGCCTAATACAGGAATAGATTGTAATAAGTCCACCATCGGAATGATCAGGCGTTCTGCACGTCGGCTTTTAGCGGCCCAGGCGCCAATGGTGAAGGTGAAGAGTAATGAAAAACATAAGGCAATGAACATTCTCAAGGTGCTGCGTAAGGCATATTCAGGTAGAGCGCTGGGACTTAATGTAATGACAGCTGTGTGGTGATAAAGGGAAAAAGGGCCCAGCATTTGTTGAGCAGTCCACCCTAACGCTAAGATGCCGCCCAATACGATGAATAGCGCTAACGCATCCCAGGTATTTGGAATGGGTGCGGTGGTCAAATCTTTACGTGAAAACCAATTGATGTTTGGCATAACTTGAATCAGCAGTTAAAAAGCCGATTATACTGAATTTTTCTATTTTTAACTATATTTGAACAGTTTTTGTTTTTGATTGAACATAAAATGATTGCATCTTAAGGTTTAGTTCATGCTGAGTGTGCTGAAAATGCGTCATCTGTGAGTTCTGATCGGATCTATAAAAGGTTTGTCTTGCCTTGCCTTGCCTTGCCTTGCCTTGCCTTGCCTTGTATAATTAACTTATATGCTTTAGTGGTTACTGAAGCTTTCTCTTTTTGAAAATGGGGGGATAGAGTATGATTACAAAGAACGATTTTAGTATCATATATAGGTCAATGAAAGACTCAAGCAATTGGAACATTTCGCAATTTTTCATCAGTCTTTTAGGCTTTTGTGCGCTGAGTGTCATGTTGATATCTCAGATAACCTTCTCGATTATCCTAAACCTTCATATCATACCATTAAAGGCGTTGATTGCGGCGCCTCATCTTGCCTCATTTTTCGGTTTTCATGGGTTGATTACAATCGTTGCATTTTTATGTATTATGCCATGGCTGATGAAAGCAGGTGCTGACACGGCCTATGCTTTTACTAAGCTTTGGTCGGCATGGGCCGTAGGATTCGCCGGTTTTAATGCTGTAGTGGCCCTTTCGGGGCTGGGTGTATTCGGTGGGTTTGTATCTAACCCTGTTGTGGCTGTGGCTGTGTCTCTACTCGCTGCTTCAGCCGATGTGTACTTGTTTTGTACCTTGGTTCGGTGGTTTATGAATAACCCATCACAGGCATCAAGCGCAGAAGCAGGGTTGCTGGGTGATGCTGGTGATGATCCTCCTTTCTATCCTTCCAATGAAGGGGGCAGGTTGCAGGCAGTGAGGTGTCATCGTCTTCCGCTAGCACAAGCATCTGATGATGCGACGGAAGTGGTTCAGAACACTTTAGCTGGCGGTCAACCAGGCTGATAGTTTTTCTTGAAGGCTTTCCAGGTCTTTTCTTTTTTTGGCTGAGCAGGTTTGTACGCTGATGTTGCATGGGTTATGCCAGGCCTTTATGTCCTTTTCAACAGCAAGTTGAGCTGTTTTTTGCGCACCAAAGCGCAACTGATCGGATTTGTTGAGCACAATATGAATGGGGCACGATGAGGGCATGATGTCTGCTTGGATCTTCAAATCGACCGGCTGTAAAGGATGACGAATGTCCATAATCCAAAGAATGCCCACTAAAGATGGCCGCTTTAAGCACGCTTTCAGTAAAGTGGGCCATTGGGCTTTGACCCGTTGGCTGACCGCTGCAAAGCCATACCCCGGGCAATCGATGAGACAATGTCCGTCTTTGAGCTGAAAAAAATGGACCAATTGAGTACGCCCAGGTGTGCGGCTCGTGCGTGCGATTTTATGCTGCAATACTGCGTTGATGACAGATGATTTGCCTGAATTTGAACGTCCAATGCAGAGAATTTCACGGCCTGTTTCCCAAGGCAGTTGATCGGGTTTTTCAGCAGCTGTCAGATAGGTGACCTGCCTCAGTGCAGGTGGGCACGGGGCATGAGACATGATTAAGCTGCTGTGTGGACAGTGATGCTCGGCTTCAGTGCCCCGCTTTGATACTGTTGCCAATAGACTTCCAGTGATTGAGGCTGAATATGAGGCGCTTGACCTGCTGTACCAAACGCTTCAAACCGCGCCTTGCAGATCGATTGCATGGCGGATGTAGCCGCAGACAAGTATTTTCGTGGATCAAAGACTTTAGGGTTTTCTGCTAAATAACGGCGAAT
>JAAZZZ010000199.1 GCA_014238985.1 Gammaproteobacteria bacterium | reverse complement strand
ATTTAATTGGTTAATACAACATGCTCCCTGCCAGCAATGGGGCTCTATCCTCATTGCATGTACAAAACCTCTCACAGGACCTGAAAGACAACTCATCCAATCACACACCCAAACTGTATATCAACTACAACCGCACCATGAGGCCGGTAAGATTTCTAGATCAATGTATTCAAGCCCTGTTCACGAATCATTCGGCATCACTGAATCTCTCTATCATGCCCTCTCAAAGACTCACGCGCACAAACATGCTGTCATTTGTCCAAGCCGAACTGTCATTAAGCAAGTAGCTTTTAATTTAAAAGAAATTTGGGCCTTAAACGCTCAAACAGCATTACCCATGGTCGTTTCAGCGCCTCAACCCTTAAATCAATACCCAATGATTCATACGGCAATCAGTTTGATTCGATCATTCTTTGAACCTGAAATTGATTTAACTGCCTGGCTGGCCCGACTACAAAGTCAATCAATTTGTGCACATGAAAATCACCTCATTCATTCACAAGTGATTCATCAGTTAAAAAAGTCTTTACGGTATCAATGCAGCTGGAAAACATTACAGCAAACAGTTCATCCAGAATTAACCATATTCTTTGACCAACTCAATACCAGTAAAGCACGTATAGAAACACAACCTGCGCAAACAACATTAACCCATTGGGCAAACTGCTTTTCAAAGATATTGGCTGATTGGTATTGGCCGGGCCCATGGCCCATACAGAGCACCACACAACAAATCATCAATTGTTGGCAACGCTGTTGGCAACAATGGCTCAGTTTATCAATGCATCAATCCCTATGGAGCGCAGAAGAAGCCCTGTATTGGTTAGAACATTGCTGTACTCAACAAGCATTTCAACCACAACAATCTTTTGAACATGCTCGAATTTTCATCATCAATGCTCAAGAAATTTCAACAGGACATTACGATCAAGTTTGGTTACTACAGGCTGACAGTCTACAGTGGCCTCAAAAACCCAAAACATGGGCTGGCGTGCCACATGCTGTGAAATTAAAACATCAAATGCCCTGTACAGACCCTCAAGCATCTCAAAATTATTTCAAATACTCACAAGATCAATTATTACATTCTGCCCCTCAAATCAACGTCAGTTATGCCGAAATGATCGAACAAACTCAGCGAATACTTTCACCTACATTGTTATCTAGTTGTACAAAGGGTTTAACCTTCAAAACTCAGCCTAAGCTCTCCATATTTAAACGAGCAAATCAATTTGAATCCATTCAATCATCTACCCCTCTCCAAGTGACACGTTTTTCAAGTCGATGCCTGCAAGATTTTTCAAGTTGTCAATTTAAAGGCATTGCGAGACACATCTTACAGATTAAACGGCCTGAACTTCCATCTGAAGGGTTGTCAAGTGCCATGCGTGGCATTTTGATCCATGAAGCCTTAGCGCATTTATGGTCAGATCTTAAAGATCAAGCAACACTGGCCAGCTTA
>JAAZZZ010000198.1 GCA_014238985.1 Gammaproteobacteria bacterium | reverse complement strand
GCACGCCCTACTCTTCTGCTCCTCGTCCTTGAAAGAAACACTCAATTCGAGGGAAGAAGCACCCTCTTGTTTAAGCTCAAGCGCTTCAATAGGGTCAAAAATCGCGAGCAGCTCATAAAACTCTAGAGGTGCCTGCGGTTGTTCAAGTGTTTCTAAATCCTCCAACCACTCCCACATCTGGGGCAGTATAGAACAAAATGATTTTAAATCCTCATCAGCCAAGCCCATATGATCTAAAGCTTTCATATAAGTGGCTTGAATAGCTTGATCGTCTTCAGAAGGCTCAATCCCCCACAACCGGCGAGGCGATTGATACCGCCCTGTTTGCCTATTCAATGCTTTTAATTGTTCTATTTTAGCAGATAACTCTGGGTTCAGAACCCTGAGTGCTTGGGCCTTTTTACGCGCACTTGCAAACTTTGCAGGGCTACATTGAGCCAATAATTGGGGTTTACCTTCAGGTGTGCCAGGTGGCCGTCTCCCACCATTATTGAGTATCTGATGACCTATTGATAAGGCTGCATCAGCCTTCACTGCTCTTTCGTATTCTTTTGGATTTCTGAATTGATTGAAATTAATTTCATCGCCTAAGAGCAAGCTCAATATAGGCAAACAATACGCTTTATGCTGCTGAAAGTATTGATAACGCTCGGTAAATTGATCGTGCACAGCAACATCCGAAAGTAGCTCACCATGTGCTGAAATTACATCTACTGAGCAGCTTTCAAAAAACCCAGGATCTTGCAAGAGATTTTTAAAACATTTCAATGCGTTAGGAGTTGCTTTTTGCGAACCTGCTGAAGGCCATTGTATATCAGCGCACAGGCAAAACAATACAAGCCGTTGAGAAAATTGAGTCTTTAAAATATGATCAGGCGCATGCTCAAAAAACCAATGCACCGGCTGAACACATGGCACAGGTTCACTATCATCTACCGCTGGAATCATGCTAACTTCTTTCAAGGAATCAGCAGCTTGAGCAACTTTTTGCTGAAGCTCTGTGAGTGTTGCTTGTGCTGATTGAACGGCGATATCAGCTGCATCACTCTCCTGGTGAGCTGCTTGCGATGCTATCACCTTCTGATCATGTGATGATTCAGCTGATGATTCAGCTGGTGGGTCTAACGTGCTTAGGCTCACAGCTTTAGTTGCTTGGCCTAATTGTTCGTCTGCGTTTGCTTTTAAAGCTTTTTGTGCCTCCAGTTGCATGCTTGCAACTGCTAATTTATCTTGATCAGCATACCAATCACGTAAAAACGGAACAGCATAATCCTCAGAAACAGTATCATGCAGCTGAATCCAAATATCTATATTGCCTGCAGACAAACAACGACGCTCCAGTAAAAGATGCGTACATATTCTCCGCCCCACAGTATTGGGAGACGCAGCACGGTACAACGTGCCTAGGGTCGCCCTAACGTCAGAACTATACTGGTTTAAGATATCATTATAAAATAATTTCAA
>JAAZZZ010000197.1 GCA_014238985.1 Gammaproteobacteria bacterium | reverse complement strand
GAGACTGAATAGAGGCTTGATGTAACCTTTTGCACGCACCAGTGCATGAAGCAGGACGGTGCCTTTTCGAGAGAATGCATTTTGTACGCGACCTTGAATGTGTTGAAAGTAAGATAGGATTGCTTGCCTGAGGCCCCTCCTTTACGAAAGTCCATTTGGCTTTATTTTTTCTTTAGCATTGTCGCTGTTGATCGTTGTTGGTCTTGGCCACCTGTAGCTCTGTTCTTGGCAATGCTTTTACGATTTAGTTCCCCTATGGCTTACTCGTTTCAATACGGTCTAAGTCCCATTGATCCACCCCTTTTTGGCGCTGCTTAGTTTTTCCCCATGGCTCTTGATCAACTCAAGGCTTTTCTCATCAAGATGCAGGATGACGAGGGCCTGAAATCCATAGTTCTTTCTGCATCAACAGCTGATGATGTAGCCAAAATTGCTTACAAGCTTGGTTTTGAGTTTTCTGGAGATGAGTTGCTACGTCAATCGGGTAAAAAGGTGGGACGCGTGACCGTCTCTAAGCAAGAAACACCCGGTGAATACAATTAGTTGAGCGTTGAATTGATGCACTTATTTATTCTATCGGCTCTCTATCGATGCTGATTTCAAATTCAATCCCGAATCGATGTGCTGTAGACCTAAATCGTTTTGCTAGTTCAATAAATAATCTTTTGACCAATTCATCGTCAAATTCATAAATCTCTAAATTTGCTGTTTTTGACATCGCTTGTAGATCTTCAATCAATTTTTCTACTCTTGTTGAAAATACTTTTCCAAACCGAGCTCGTTTTTCTGTTGACGAATTGAAATCAGGCATCGTTGTCATGGTGTGCTCTCGATCCACATTGCTGCTCTGTGGCTAGTTTTGCATGTTTTCTGGTGATCTTTGCATATTGTGTATGCTCACTACCCTATTGATCCGTCTTGAGATGGCTGGAGTGTATACAACACTGATTTGAATTCTCTAACTCGTATAAAGAAAAGTGATGATCTCTTGTCTCTATTTTTAGTTATTCCAGTCTGATAAGAAGTGATGCTCTAATCGACTGGAATGCGTCTCTTTTGACCCTTGTGAAGTTATTTGGCGTATGTTGAAGAGTCCATGTGTTTGATGAGATCAATGCACTTGCAGCTGTAGGCCCATTCGTTGTCGTACCAGGCAACGAGTTTCATGAATCGATCATTCAGTGCCATGCCAGCACCTGCATCAAACACTGATGTTGCACTATCACCGAGCAGGTCATTCGACACCACTTGGTCATTGGTGTAGCCGAGAATTCCTTTTAATTCTCCCTCTGCAGCTGCTTTCATAGCAGCTTTTACCTCTTCATAGCTAGTTGACTTTTCCAGATTGACTGTGAGATCAACAACTGATACATCAGGCGTGGGCACCCTGAATGCCATGCCAGTGAGCTTTCCATTCAATTCTGGAATGACCCTTCCAACAGCTTTTGCAGCTCCTGTTGAACTTGGAATAA
>JAAZZZ010000196.1 GCA_014238985.1 Gammaproteobacteria bacterium | reverse complement strand
TGTGACCCGGTCTTTTTTAGATGAGCTGCATTATTATCATTCATAGTGCTTTTTTAACAATTCAATACAACCTCTATTGTATTCGATATAGATCGAAAAATCAATAGGCAGTTTGACACATCATCTGTGTCAAAAAAAGTCATTATATTGATCGATTGATGCGTTGAATCAGTTGAGCAAGGGGGCTCGGGTGTGCAAAGTGGTCTAGGTGGTGTCGAGGCTGCCATTGAAGTCCGTTGGGCGTGAAATCAGGGTGTTGAGATAGGTCGATTACGATGGGCGTAATATACAGTTTAAAATGTGTAAAGGTATGTTTAAATATGCGTAAGTTAGAGACTGTTGGGGGCGTTTTTTTAAAAAGATGCACATGATGTTGGGCAAAGCAGTCCATAGCGGCCTCAATTGAGGGTGGGCACCAAAGCCCCCCCCACAGCCCTTTCGAAGGATTTTGTTTAAGTAAGATGTGTGTGGGAGATATGATGAGCACCCAGGTGTTGTATCGAATAGGTTGTATGCGTTTTGGGCGCGGTACAGGGCATATTTGTGTGTGCGCTTGCGCATACGCTTGGCAGTGTGATTGTATGGGGCAGACTGAGCATAAAGGTTGTTTTCGTGTGCAGATCAAGGCCCCTAAATCCATCATGGCTTGGGTGTATTCATTGACGCGTTGAGTGGGCACTAAACGTTCAGAGAGTGCCCAGAGCGTTTTAAGGTTTTCGGGTAAGCCTGGCCAACTTTTAAGATCGATGAGGCGGGCTAAAACCCGTTTGACATTGCCATCTAAAATGGGTGCAGGCCGATTGAAAGCCAACGTGTAAATAGCGCCTGCTGTAGAGCGTCCAATGCCTGGCAGTGTTTGTAGTGTTTCGAGGTCTTCTGGAAAGTGGCCATTGAACTGTGTGAGCAGGATCTTTGCGGTACGGTGTAAGTTGCGTGCACGGGCATAATAACCCAAGCCACTCCAATAACTGAGTACGGTTGCTTCAGACGATGCTGCTAAATCCTCCAGTGTAGGGAATGCTTGAATAAAACGATTAAAATAAGGAATGACAGTGGCGACTTGTGTTTGTTGGCACATGATTTCTGAAATCCAGGTGGTATAGGGCAGAGGTGGGTGTTGCCAAGGCAAGGTGTGTCGGCCTGAGTGTGTATACCAATCAAGTAGTTGTGTATGAAATGTTAAGACATCCAGCGCCTTTAGATGTTCATGGAGTAACATGCGTAAAAGGTGTTGTATGAATAGATTGATGATAGGGGAACGAGAACAGTGTGCGCGAAAACCGCACCAGTGGGTCAGGTTTAGATTTGTTTTGAACGTAAATATGTTCCAGTGTGCCAGAAATGGTGTGCATGATGTTGTGAAGGGGGGTGATCTGTATTTGATGTAAGCCTGAAATTGCATGAGAATCGGTCTCAATCATCACTTGGCCTTGAATAGGCCTGTTTTGATATTGAGCCTTATATTGTGTAGAGAT
>JAAZZZ010000195.1:1252-1498 GCA_014238985.1 Gammaproteobacteria bacterium | reverse complement strand
GGACATAACCTTACAAATCTCAATGGTAATCTAAACCGGATCTTAGCAAGCGGCGATGATGAAAACGATCTAGGTCTATTAGAATGGATTGACCTATATACGCATCTCCATGCGCTCCACGTGCAAATAACAACAAAAAGAGAAGAAGAAGCAGCAAAAAGAAAAGAAGTAGAAAGAGCATTCAAAAACAACAGTGCAACGATAATTCAAACACGATTTCGTGATTATATGCTCCGTGCTGAAACA
>JAAZZZ010000195.1:0-1242 GCA_014238985.1 Gammaproteobacteria bacterium | reverse complement strand
AGAACAAAGAAAATTAGAAAGTGACTAAAAGATTAATGCAAAAGTTGAGGAAGAGCGAAAAGCAATTGAAGCAAAAAATCAAGCAGCAACCATCATACAAACAGCTGAAGAGACAAGCGCACTTCCAGACATGAAAAAAATACCGATAGCAGAACAAACACCCAGGTCCAAAGCTGCTACAACAAGCACCATCATCATTGCCCTGCTCTGTATTTTTGTGGTAAGCGCGGCCACATTGACAGTTGCGCTGATCCCAGCCATTCCGGCTTGGCTATCTGCTCACGCGATGTGGCTGACTCCCCTGATTCAATGGGGGCCTTGGCTTCCAGCAGTATGCACTGGCACCATCACGACAGCGCTATGCATTGGACTGTGTCTATGTCTTCACACAAGAAAAAACACTGTGCCCATCGTCGTGTATGATGCTGATAAGGCTGCTCAGCCTGATGCTGCAGCGCTGATGCAACAACAAGGTCAGACTGATCAAAAGACCTTAGCGCCCTATTGCCTCCAACAACATCAAAAACATGCAACCCCAAACCGCCCCTAAACCTTTACAATAAAGTCAATTTTGATGTATAATCCCCCGACATTAAAATACAAACATGTTAACCCAAACATCACAATAATAAACAGGAGCGAACAAAATGCCAAATGCCCCTCAAGCACACGAAACAGATCAAGACTTAAGCGACTCGATGACCCAGTTATACGCAAGCAATTTTCGTTGGGAGGAGATAGACGAGATCGAGTGGACCGAGGAAAAACTTGAAGCGGAATGGTCCGATTTTCAAAGCTACATGTCACATTATCACAAGGGATTGATTGAAATTCAGGAAAACTGGATAGGCGAAAAATCGAAAATACAAACGCAATTAGCAGAAGCACAACAATATGCACATGAGATAGCAACCCACTCTATATCAGCTGCTGGCCTCAGTGAAGAATTTTTACAACAGTGTCAAGATCAACTGAAGCAGATAGAAAAAATAACCCAAGAAGCTGACGAAATGGTGCAAGCTGGAGCGAAAGCAGCAACAAGCGTCCCAGGTCTGGGAACATACCTCAGTCCATTCACACAGACCCTAACAGGAGTGACATCAATGGCATCGCGCCTCGCAAGCGGGGCCGCTTGGCTAGCATCCAAAGGCGTCGGTGCCTCACAACAGGCAAGTGCAGCAGCAGAAAGCGTTAAAACAGCAACAGCTGAAGCAGCAGCAGCAAGAGCAGCAACAGAACCAG
>JAAZZZ010000194.1 GCA_014238985.1 Gammaproteobacteria bacterium | reverse complement strand
GCGAAACTATACAGATTAATTCCAGTATCGGGTTGATGAGTGTGGTATTGGAAAGGTTGGATGGTGTCAAACCAATCCCCGCCTCTCTCCGAAAACCGCTCAGTCCCGTTAAATGTCAAACATGTTGTGATAACTGGGTTCTTTCCCCAACAATGCAACCCCCGTGCCGTTTCGCCTAAAACTATTGAACCAGCGTCCGAAACCAAACTATTTACATCACCACTTAGTGGAGCCCAAGAACGATTGACTCCAGATAAATCCTGCCATCCATTAGCATATATTGTCTCGTCCCACATTTGACCACCACCTGCTGTCATATCTTCTGTGCCTGCGCCTGGGTTGCGGAACAAACCTTTATATAAAGTTTTCTGCCCATACGCAAATGGCGATTGGTGTTGGTCCCCTCCGTGAAAAGCATGGTGGGCGCGCGGCATCGCGTCAATGCAATCAGTATAATTGAATGCTTGTGCCCCTAAAGCTTTATACAAAGGCTCGCAGGCTTCAAATTGTTTGCAACAATCACGGAAATACTCCTGTTGCGCGGTGAAAAAAATCTCTTTGCATGGATGATTAAATTCAAGATCAACTTTGTTGTAAGAAACAGCTGTCGATTGGCTGCAATTGGTTTGTACCTGTTCAATCAAATATTCGTGCGGCTTCTGCGCCATATACCTTCTTTCGTCGCGGTCAAGGAAAACATAGTCAATATAGAGGGAACAACTTACTAAAGATTTTGTGTAAGCACCTCCATTTCCCAGAGACCCCTGCGCCTTTTGCGACGACCCACAAGCACCGCCGCCGCCCGGATACAGCTCCGAACCAGGATTGAGTGAATCAACTGCCCACAATAGACAATCTAAATCTCTTAATTGAATTTTAATCTTTACCTCGTGATATTGCAATGCAATCAGAGGAAGCGCCAGTCCAGGATTGCGGCAAAACCAAAAATTCAAAGGTATATACAATGTTTTTTCTGGTAAATCACATTTATAAGCGCATGTATTGCAAGGTACGCCACTTAGATCGCACGGATTGCCATCTTGGTATGCATTCGCCATTGTTAAATACGTGAGGTCCGTTGTGTGACCAATCATTTTATAATATCCTTCACGCTTTTCATTCGTTAAGGTTAGCTGATTCCAAATATGCATCCATTCGCCAAACTGACGATCAATGCGCTGACCACCAATGTCAACATCCACAAAATCGATGAGATTCTCACCAGGATAATCGAGCCAGCGTGCCCAATTAGCGTCCCGCCCAGACCCGGCGGCGCCCTGACAACAATCAATGTAAGGCAATGTAGCAACTAAATATGTGCGATACATCAGATCACCGCTTCTAGCAACAGTGCATTGCAAATAACCTCCAAAATCATTGACCCCAGAAAAAACCTGTTCAATCGACTCAATAGAAAAATTCGTGTGTCTTTTGTATGTCACTTTCCAAAATGTTATCTGTGGATTTCCCGTTAAATAGACGTCCTGTGCGCCGTATGCGA
>JAAZZZ010000193.1 GCA_014238985.1 Gammaproteobacteria bacterium | reverse complement strand
TAAGGCTGACTTACATTTACCTGGACAAACTTTACATGCAAAAAGTCGCTCTGAAAATATGTATAAAACTGTTGATTTGCTCATCGAAAAACTAGATCGCCAATTAAGAGATCACAAAAAAAAAATCAAATGACAACTAACCACCTCAATCTCTCGCTGTATTCAAATATACGAAGCAGGGATCATGTGCTCAGCACTTTCAAATACGCTATCGTCTTTTCAACAGGCTATAGCCCCTGCAATGGTCATAGATTCAATGAGCATTGATCCTGTTTGAATCACACCACGCTGATCCACATCATCTTGAGCAATGCCTAAACATCCTTTGAATATTGAAGATAATTGACCAGAAATCGTGACTTCATGCACAGGATATTGAATCTCACCTTGTTCAACCCAAAAACCAAAGACCCCTCTTGAAAAGTCACCTGTGACAATATGGTTACCTGAACCCATCATCTCTGTGACATATAAACCAGAACCCATTTTGTTGAGCAAATCCTGAAAGGTTAAATCTTGAGCATCTTCAACACACCAAGTCTGTATACCTCCTGCATTGCCTGTTGTATTTAAGCCAAGACGTCTCGCTGAATACGCACTTAGAATATAACTCTGCAAACAACCATCTGACACAATAGTGCGATCCATTGTTCTGACGCCTTCATCATCAAATGGTTGAGCCCCCACGGTTTGCAATAAATGCGGTCGCTGATAAATACTGATAAACTTTGGAAAAATATGCTCTCCAAGTGCGCCACATAAAAAAGAGGCTTCTCGATATAATACCCCTCCACTGATGGCCACTGCCAGTTGCCCAAAAATCTGTCGAGTCATTTCAGCAGAAAATAAAATCGGGACTGTTTGTTCTACGACAGACCGCGCATCGATTCGAGCCACTGTTCGATGGGCTGCACATTGAGCTAACGCTTTAAAATCCGTTAATTGTTCTGGATTGTTTGCACGTGTATAGGCACTGTCTCGTACAAGGTGCTGACCAGAATTTGATACACACACCACTGATGCAGCATTTAATGTATTGATAAATTGAGCAGATACCCCATGACTGTTGCCTAGCCACAGATGCCCTCGATAACGATCAATCTCAATGGCATCACATGCTTTAATTTTAGGCACTGACACTGCCTCTGATTCAATCCGAGCAGCTGTTTGAATGGTAGCTGCTGTTGTGATTGTCCATGGATGATCTGCGTCACAATCAACAGGATTGATGACCATCATGGTTGGATCAGCCAATCCAGCGTATGCATCTGATGCCGTCACGGCCGCAATCTTACATGCCTGATCGCAAGCTGTGCGCACATGAGCAGATGTCAGCTGTGTTGTAGATGCTGTCCCTACAGATTGGCCAGAATACACTGTTATCACAAGCATCTTTGATTCATATTGTGCTAATTGTTCTACCTGCTGATTACGATACATCAAAGTCCAATTCCATGTGGAATGTACCGAAACCTCTGCTTGATCCACCCGCCCTATCACACGCTCAAGTGCTTGCTGCCCCATATGCACACAATCATTCCACTGCATCAGG
>JAAZZZ010000192.1 GCA_014238985.1 Gammaproteobacteria bacterium | reverse complement strand
TTGATGTTGAATTTGGAGCTGCCCGAGCCTGCTTCAATGCTTTTTGAGCTGCTAACGCCTCTGTAGAAAGGCGGCCGGTTTCACTGAAAGGGTGACCATCCTGATCTAAAACATCATCTACAAATTGTCTTTCTGGCTTCTTGCAACCGCTCGCCATAAAGTTAGATACAGCCTTCAAAAAGTCTGGATGCTTTGGCACTAAATCCTCTGGATTAATCTTATAATAACATAAAATCTGTAGCACATTTTCTCTATGCTTGTTTGGGTCAATCTCATACCCATTCGCTTGAGCCTGCTCATATACATCAGCTAATGCAGATAAATCAGGCGCTGTGACAGGCGCCTTATCAGACATTTTTTCCTGATAGGCAGTAATAAGCGTAGGATCGTCAGCTACGAAACTTGTCAACAAAGTCCGTGCAAGCTCTTGTAATAGATGATGACACAACTCATCCGGGACAGCATTTTGATTAAATTGAGCGCCGTCCTGACCTATACCTAAAGCCTCATTGAGTGCTTTAAATTCAGAGCTCAAATGCGTTCTTGCGCCTTGTTTAATGCTAGACACTTTGTCAAAGATCGTGCCCATATCTGCCTGCTTAATACCCCACCTTATTAGCCCTCTGGTCTGATGCTCCAGCATATGCCTATCCATCAAAGTATCAATAAATGCATCATCTCCTAGAAACCACCACCACTGAATAAGCGAGTCTATGGGCTTAACTTTAGTTGGTTTCAGACGATCTAAAAAATCTGGCAGTCTTGCAAAAATCTCATCCGTGGACATACATTCTAAACCTTTAGCAATTTGATCCCCTTCATGAAAAAATAAATCTGCATATGCCTGCATTAAAGTCTTATCAGCTTGCGTGATAAATTCTGGATTCAATTGAGAGAACAGCTGAGCGGCTCTAAAAACCTGACTGGAAAACTGTAAAAATGGCGCAGCATACGGGTTTTGAGACCATGAGCTCGCTAAAAACTTGAAGAACATCGCGATATTTCCAGCCAGTGACTGCTCTAACAAGGAATATCCTGGGCGACAGGTCGCTTGTGCAAATTCAAGAGACTTTACACAATGAACATCTTGCCTTTCTCCGACAGAGAAGCCTGCATGACCGCTTGAATGAGGCTCTGGTTCTGGTTCAGGCTCGGGTTCATCACTCTGAGGAGCGAGGTCATCCGGCTGTAAACGCTCCGATGGGCAACCTGCTAACCACAATATTGTCTCGGCATGTTCTTCAGCCCCTTCGCCGACGTAATCCGCTATTAAGCGAGCCTTGATGGTCTGCAGCACATCAACAGAGAGCCCACTAAACGAAGTAGCATTCAAAGCCTCTTGTAACGCTGCTACTGTTAACTTTGACATCATTCCTTATCTTCCTTATCTTCCCTATCAGATAAACCTATCAGATAAAAACTTCAGCATATTTAGAGCATACCGCTACAGTATTAAAGAAACATTAACTGAATTTATTATGCATTACAAAATTATGACCCCGATAGTTTACAATACATCTTCGATCACACGTATTGAGTTGGATTAAGTGCTGTCTTCAACAA
>JAAZZZ010000191.1 GCA_014238985.1 Gammaproteobacteria bacterium | reverse complement strand
TATCCTCACTTGACAATATCTCAAAGCCCCTAAAGAAACACCACACAACAAGGCGCTTAATAACATCCACCAAGAAATAGCATCTGTATAATAAATTGCAATGATTAAAATACCTGCAAGATCATCGAATATCGCAATTGCAGCGAGTAATACTTTTAACTCAATCGGTATACGGCGACCTAATAAACTGATCACACCCAAAGAAAATGCAATATCTGTTGCTGTTGGAATAGCCCACCCTTCAAGCGCTTGAGCGCCTAAAGGTCGCACACATATATAAAAAATGGCAGCAGGCACGATCATGCCCCCCACTGCAGCAATGCTGGGTAAAATACGCTGGGCGGTGGTGCTCAATGCGCCTGTTTTCATCTCTCTTTTTATTTCAAGTGAAACAAGGCAAAAGAATATTGCCATCAGACCTTCATTGACCCAAAGTACCAAGGGTTTTGATAATCCAATATGATTGAAAGTAATGGTGAGCTGTGCACCCACAATATGATGATAGATAGGCGCCCAACTGGAATTACTCAACACCAACGCCAGCACAGCAGCTGCCAGTAAAAAAATGCCTCCAGCACTTTCTAATCGTATAAATTCATTCAGTTTTTTGAGCATCTTGCTACACATAAATTTGCACCAGACTTAGGGTAACTTGCACGTATACAATTGTCCAGATAGACTGGCCTCATCATCCCAGATTAAGGAACACCTCATGGAAGACTGGCATATCTCCCCGGAAACACTGATGTTATGGCATAATGAAGGCAAACCATTCACGCTCTTAGATGTACGAGACCCTGAAGAATATGAAAAAACCCATCTAAACGGACGTTTAATCCCCCTGAAAACGCTCGAGCCCCAGTTAAGCACACTCAATCCGCAAGACTGTTTTGTCGTACATTGTAAAAAAGGTGGTAGAAGTACAAAAGCCGTTCGCATGATGCAAGAACAAGGCTTCACACAGTGCTATTCGCTGGATGGCGGACTGGATGCCTGGCATCAATCCTATGGCACAACCTGCCCTTGGGCAAAAGCTTAAGCGAACTTTCAGAACAAGTGATTAAAACTTGCTCATTTAATTGGTAAAAAATCTATGCGTTGGATGACCCTTGGGATTTTACTTAACAGTCATGATGCGTAAAATATACTTTCGATCTTGTTGAATCCAATCATTTATGTTACGATACTCGGAATATATGTTTGATGATAGGATTTTAAGCTATGAAAGAATCGCTACGTACATTGCTCACGAAACTGCTTCATTTCTTTATTGGCTCAGCAATTGTTTGGGCTTTACCTGCCTCCTTCAATCCTCTAAGCTTTCTTGCTGCGTTCATTCCTTCTATCTTCGCCCCTTCTCTACTGATTCCCTGCATTACAGCTGGAACAGGCATCTTTATTTATTCTGCAATCCCTGATAAGTTCAAAAAACCCGCTCACGTGCTCCGTTTCTTGGCCTTTTTCTCTTTCGGCCCTTTAATTGTCTTTGGCATGTGTTGCTATAAAGCACTACAAAGACACCCTCATGACTCTCCTCGAGCCCGAAACATGATGTTCTTTGGCAT
>JAAZZZ010000190.1 GCA_014238985.1 Gammaproteobacteria bacterium | reverse complement strand
TGGGGTGAAGGCAGTCTAGAAGATCAAGGCAGTCGTCCAAGAGCTGATTGTTGGTTTTATCAGCTGTTACCTTTGCGGGCACCTAAGGATGATACGTCTGTATGTGCAGACTTGGTGAGCTTTCTTAGACATAAAATCAATGTTCTTAAGATCAGCATAGATACATTAACTTCTGATCCTCAATACGCGGATCATACACAAGATCCAGTCGGTGCTCAGATAGCAGCATTAGATGCTGATTATGCAGCTCAGATGGTGCGTTTAACACAGTTAGGTTTGCAAAAAGAGGTGACGGCTATTCAGCTCACAGTATCTGCAAGCTCATCTCAATCTATAATAAATGCGACATATGCTGCGCAGAGTTTTTCTGGTGTTGATGGCAGGGTTGATAGAACATTGCATTCTTTTCCTGTGGGTGGCAGAGGGCCGGTTTCAGGTGTTGATGAAGATTTTTTGAAGCATTTTTTAATGACAGATCAAGGGTTATTGCAGTGTATGGTGGGTTTGAATACAGCGCATTTGCCTACGGATGTGAAATTTTGTGTTAACCCTAGCAATAAATTGGAATTAAGTGTTCTGACCGCAGCTCAAGCACATGTTGATCAGGCCCCTCAAGCAGCGGCAGGCTCTCCAGTACCACCCGTTGTATTATGTGTGCCAGATCAGAAGATTGATCAGGGTATAACAGTACAGTCTGTGTTTTATGAGTTTTTGAAAAAACATTGTTATATCACACCAACACAATTGATGCATTCACTCTTGTACCCAGTGCGTTCTGTGGTGAGACTCAAAGCTAAGACTCAAGCAGTAGAAGGTTCTGATAATACAGCATCAAGTTTTTTTGAAATTTGCAGTGAAGCTGTTTTTGAAGAGCAATGGGCACTTTTTAATCAGTTTTTGGGTGAGCATGATTTGAATTTTTCTGATTTGTCTTCAGATGTAGAGGTGTTAAAAGCTGTTTATAGAAGATTTGAGAACACGGTTTTTAATCCTCAGCATATATTATGTTTTTTGATGGAAAAGTTTAGAAGCCCCAACCTAAAGCCAGACGATTTAGCGTGCCAGTTTGAAGAAGTGTTCTCCACTTCAGACGATGCTGCTGGTTATGTTTTGAATCATTTGATTCAATTTGGTGGTCGTGTACTGGAAGATCAAGTCGGTGTGTTTGTTTCTGAAATGGGGCCCATGCTCAAGCATGATAAATTAAGCGCTTATCATGATCAACAGCCGTTTTTTGGATGGTCAGAGTTTCTAAAAGATGCGAAGGGGTACAGATCTGCAAACAGACCTTTGTTTGACACTCGTACTCGAGAAGGTTCATCGAAAGCACAATTGATCGCAAGATTTTACATCTGTGTAGAAATGCAGCCACCAGAATGTCGCATGCGTTTAAGCTTTTATAGACAAGCGCTCGATATAGCATTTGAACAGTCAAAGCTGCTTTCTAAACATGAAGCATTCAGGCAAAAAAATGATGTTTTAGATCTTGAAACAATTTTTAAATTAAAACCTGATTTACGGGAAGATGATAAAGAATTAGTGAAATTTATTTTTAATAATAATGGTGAAG
>JAAZZZ010000018.1 GCA_014238985.1 Gammaproteobacteria bacterium | reverse complement strand
TTTTTGTGTGAAAATGGTGCAGGTAAAACAACGTTGATTCAATTGATCACTTCGATGCTGAGGCTGCAATCGGGTGATGTGATGGTGGATGGGCGATCTTTGCAGCAGGATCCTGTGTGTGCTAAGCGCAAAATGGGTTGGGTGCCACAGGAATTTAATTTCAATGGTTTTCAAACATTGGAATATATGTTGTTGAATAATGCAGGTTATTTTGGCATGCGGCGTTCAGTTGCACGAGCTCGTATGCAATATTTGCTGACAACATTGGGTTTATGGGATCGACGTGGCATGAAAATTCATCAATTATCAGGAGGATTAAAACGTCGCTTGATGATTATACGTGCTTTAATGCATGAGCCCAGTATTTTATTGTTGGATGAACCCACAGTGGGTATTGATGTGGGCATGCGAGAAGAAACTTGGACTTTTCTTGAGCAACTTAATCAACAAGAAGGTGTAACCATTGTGCTTACATCGCACTATCTCGAAGAAATTGAACGATTGTGTCAAACTGTGGGGCTTTTACATAAAGGCGTTTTGATTCAATCAGGTCAATTATCAGATTTATTTCAGGGCTTAGCGCGCGAATTGATGCAATTACAATTAACGGCTGCTTTGCCTCAAGAGCTCACCTTGCCTGGACAGCAGGCATATGATGCACAAACACACGTGTTGACGATCATCACCGACGAACAGACCCAGATTGACCAGGTCATCTTACAGTTACATCAGCATCAAATTGGGGTTAAGCGTGTGTGGGCTGAAACAACGCGGTTGGCCCATTTAATGAAACAATGGACGCATGTCTCATGAAACATTTAGCTTTTATAGCCTTATTAACATTGCTGAGAAAAGAATGTCATCGTGTCATTCGATTATGGACGCAAACCCTCTTGCCACCTGTGATCAATATGACCTTATACTTTTTTATCTTTGGCCAAATGGTGGGCCGACATGTGGGTGAAATTCAGGGCATTTCGTATGCGGCTTTTATTGCGCCAGGTCTTGTCATGTTAGGGATGGTAGTGAATGCTTATATGAATGCGAGCAGCTCCGTTTTTATTGAAAAATTTCAAGGCTCTTTTCAAGAGGCTTTGGTAGCGCCTCTATCACCTGGGCTGATTGTTGTGGGCGTTATCTTAGGTTCAGTGATGCGCGGTTTAATGGTGGCTTTGGTCATCACCTTGGTGGGTTGGGTGTGTGTTGGCGCGGTGGTGCAACATTGGTTTGTGTGGTGGATCGTTGCGATTTTGAATAGTGGAGTTTTTGCGGCTTTGGGGCTTTTTAATGCCTTGTATGCGAAGCATTTCGATGACATTAATGTGGTGCCATCATTTGTGCTAACACCGTTGACTTTTTTGGGGGGTGTTTTTTATCCTATTGCACGGTTACCTGAGTTTTGGCAGACTGTCAGCCATTATAATCCGTTAGTTTATTTGATTCAGAGTATGCGGTTGAGTTATACCTCAGGACAGATGCCTGTTGAATTGCTTGTGATCATCGCTTTGATAACTTTAGCGGTGGGTATGGCATGTGTGTATAGAATCAGTCATAGATTGGGCGTATATGTGAGATGAAGTATAAGGGTTTTGTACAGGGTATTGATTTGAACGTGCTCGTGGGCATACATGATTGGGAGCGCAAGAAACCTCAACCTGTTTTGATGGACATAGAGTATGAAGTCGAAAGCAAACGCGCGATTCAAACAGATGATGTCCAGGATACTTTGAATTATGAGGCTATGGTCAATCATTTAAAAACTGTTGCAGAACACACGCAGTATCAGTTGATCGAGTCATTAGGGCATCATTTAGTTTCAGAGGTTGAGACACATTTTCCTGTATTGTGGTTACGTATACGGTTGGCCAAAACTTCAGTGATCGAGTGTGCTCAAGCATGTGGCATTGAGATTGAACGTCGGTATGACTGATGTGTCACCGGGCGTGATACGTTCACACGCTTTGTGTGATCAAATCATTCAAATGATTCGTGCACGGGGGCCTATATCTTTTAGTGCCTTTATGGAAGCAGCATTATATACGCCAGAGTTAGGGTATTATATGCAGCCAGATTTGACGATAGGTGCTGATTTTATCACATCACCCCAGTTAGGGCCTTGGTTGGCACAGTGTTTGGCAGAGGCTTGCTTACCGGTATTACAGCAATGTGGCACAGACAGTTGTTTGGTTGAATTTGGTCCAGGTAGTGGTCAGTTGTGTCATGATGTGTTGAGCGCTTGTGCGGCAGCGGGTGTTGTGCCTGCACAGTACTATATGATTGAAATCAGCCCATCCTTGCGCGCACTACAAGAGCGCACCTGTGAAACATTGCCTGCGGATTTAAAGGATCGTATCACCTGGGTTTCAGCGTGTCCGCCTTGTTCAGGTGTTGTGATTGCCAATGAGTTTTTAGATGCTTGGCCCATTGAACAGTTTAGCGTCATGCCAGATATTCATACACGTTGTGTGGGTGTGAATGATCAGGGTAAACTGAGCTGGCAATTGCAGCGCACTGATCCATCTGAACCTTTATATCAGGCTGTATCCTCTTTGAAACTCAACCGACCACAGGGGTTTTATTCTGAGATTCAATTAAACACACGAGCATGGTTTGATCAACTCTATCAATCGCTTTCACAGGGTGCTGTCATTTTGTTAGATTATGGCATGCCAGAGGGTGCTTATTATTCAGAGGCACGCGCACAAGGTACCGTGCGGTGCCATACCCAACATCGTGTACATGATGATCCTTTATGCGGCCCTGGTTTACAGGATATCACAGCTCAGGTGAATTGGACTGCTGTGGCGCGCGATGCTATAGATGTAGGGTGGCAAGTGTTGGGGTACAGTGCTCAGGCTCAATTTTTACTCAACAATGGTTTGGCTGATCGTTTAAAAAGCATAGAGCATCAGCTTACGGTAGAAGACCATTTAGCCATTAAACAACTCACCCTGCCGACCGAAATGGGAGAGGCTTTTAAGGTGCTCGGTTTGTCGAAGGGGTGTGAAGTTCATTGGTTTGATCAGCATGACCGTCAAGTCAGTTTATGGAATAAGATGGAGGCAGATGAATGGCACGTTATGTAATTGGAGATATTCAAGGTTGTTTAGAGGGGTTGCTCGGTCTGTTGTCTAAAATTGGATATGTTTCAGGGCGGGACGATCTTTGGTTTGCAGGAGATTTGGTGAATCGAGGGCCTGATGCTTTGGGCGTATTGAAATTTGTCTCGGCACAAGCGCATGCGCGCGTGGTGTTGGGCAATCACGATTTGCATTGTTTAGCCTTATTTTATGGGAGATCACAGCGTCATGCGAAGGGATTGGCCTCGGTGGTAGAGAGTGTGGATGCGCCTCGACTCATGGCGTGGTTAGTTGACCAGCCTTTGATGATTCATGATGCAGGTGTTTTAATGGTTCATGCAGGCTTATATCCTGGGTGGTCCATCAGTGAGGCATTGGGCTATGCTTCAGAGGTTGAGTCGATCTTAAAGAGTCAAGATCAGGCGTTATTTTTAGAACAAATGTATGGTGATGAACCCGCCGTGTGGTCAGATGATCTGGCAGGATGGGATCGCTTACGTTTTATCACCAATGCCTGTGTGCGCATGCGCTATATTAATGCAGAACGTCACTGTGATTTCCAGCTCACTCAAGCGCCAACACCAGATATGAAACCTTGGATGCCTTGGTTTGAACATCCACAGGCCCAATGGGATGCAGCGACCACTGTGGCCTTTGGGCATTGGGCTTCTTTAAAAGCCAGTATCAATCGTTCAAATTTACAGGCATTAGATGGTGGTTATGTTTGGGGCGGACAGTTGGTCGCATGGTGTCCAGAAACGGGAGAGCGTATCACGGTTCAAGCGCCAAAAACGTACGCGTAAGATGCATTTTGAAATCATTCGTTGAAATAAAGTATTAGCTGATTGTCATTTAGCCATGGGTTTTTAAAAATTGCTGGGTGGCTTCAATGAGGGCGGCTTGTGTTTCAGGTTCGCTGGCAGCATGACCCGCTTGGGTGAAGGTTAATGTGGCTTGAGGCAGTGCTTGTGCCAACGTCCAGGCGCTGTTGGGTGGACAGATGAGATCGTACTGACCTTGTACAATATGAACAGGCAAGTCTTTGAGCGTATCGATGTGCTCAAGCAGTGTGTTGGAATTGAGAAAGCACTGATGGTAAAGGTAATGTATTTCGATGCGTGCTAAGGCTAAGCTGAAGTCTGGTTCAGTGAAATGTTTGATCAATGCTGCATCAGGTTTCAGCGTGCTGATTTCAGCTTCCCACCGGGCTAAGTGCAAGGCTGCGGTCTGTTGTATAGAGAGGTCATCGTCTGTGAGTCGTTGGTAGTAAGCCGATAAAATATCTTCTTGTTCATCTTCATTCAGTAGGCTGATAAACCTGTTCCAGGCTTCTGGTGCCATCATGCTGGCACCCTGTTGCATGATCCAATTTATTTCGTGTGTGCGGGCTAAGAATATTCCGCGTAAAATCAGTCCCAAAATACGTTCAGGGTGTGCAATAGCATACGCTAAACTCAGGGTGCTGCCCCAAGAACCTCCGAACAAGACCCATTGTTTGATGTTTAAATGTGTTCGAATGACTTCAAAGTCATCGATTAAGTGGGTTGTGGTGTTGTCAACCAGTGAGGCATGAGGGGTGCTGCGCCCACACCCACGTTGATCGACTAAAATAATACGATAGTGCTCTGGATCAAAGAATCTTCGATGATCTGTATCACACCCGCCACCTGGTCCACCATGGACAAATAATACCGGCAACCCGGTTGGATTACCGCATACTTCATAATAAATTCGATGTGTTGCATCGACATTGAGATGATCGCTTTCATAGGGCGTGATTTCAGGAAACATGGATTGCCTCATCTTTTAACCCGGGGGCCACATTAAAGCGCGCCCTCCTAGAATATGTAAATGTAAATGAAAGACAGATTGTCCAGCGCGTTCACCATTATTGATGACAACTCTAAAATGTTCGCCATGGCCTTGTTGAGCGGCTATTTTTGGCGCAGTGTGTAATAAGTGTCCCAGTAGCGCTTGATCCTCTGCGCAAATGTCTGCCAATTTTGGAATAGGTTTTTTAGGGATAAGCAAGCAATGTAAGGGTGCCTGTGGTGCGATGTCGTTGAAAGCTAAACAGTATTCGTCTTCATAAATAATATCTGCAGGTATACTGCGGTCGATGATTTGGCTAAACAATGTGGCAGACATCTGTATTAATCCAATTGTTCGTCAGAGGTGAGCGGACGTGCTTCAGATTCCAGTAGCACGGGGATATCGTCTCGAATGGGGTAGGCCAGTCCTGATACTGTGCACAATAACCATTGTTTATCTTTTGATAATTTCAGGGGTGCTTTGCTGACAGGGCATACTAATATGCGTAATAATTTTGGGTCCATCAAATCACACCTCCTGAGGTCATCGTATCAAAACACGTGATGGCATGCTAGCACTTAAATGTTTCACAAGGCCATGTTTGAAGTGCTGATAAGCTTAATTTGAATTGGTTTTGGAAGATTGTTTCAATTTTTTTGTCTTGTGGGGCAAGGTATAACAATTGTTGTAACCATAAAAGCCATTCGTCCAATAAGGCAGCTTGTGCTTGTTTTAAGGTGCTGGTGTGTGTAGGCCAGGGTTGATGCCAATCAATTGATAAGGCGAGTTGATCTGTGATCAATGCACGAGGGCCGGTGTGTTCAAGGTCGATGGCATAGGGTGTTTGATCAATCCAAATGACATTATCTGGTCTTAGATCGCGATGCGTGGTGTGTGTGTGCATGAGTGGGTCAGGGTCGCCCAGATCTTTTCGTGCGTTTTCAATAGGAGATAACATTTGATGTTGTGCAGATGTTAGAGGTGGGGTGGGGTGGGGTATATAGGGTGTCATGAGGGGTGTTTGTAGGGTCTTGCCTAATGCTTGAATTCGATGCCAGGCATCGTTGGGAGGGGGTGATGATCGATGAAAAGGATAGACACACCAGAGTGTGCCTTCAGTTTCTATAGGGCTGGGAGGGTAGGCGCGTATTATGGGTAATGTAGGGTTTGAATAGATGTGTTGTTCAGCTTGTATGAGATGTTCTGTATGTGAGGGGAACGCTTCAAGCCAGCGTCGATGATATCGTTTAACAATGATCGGTTGTGTACCGTTTGGGTAAAACCAAACATCATGCAGGCCAGCATGTTCGATATAGTGTGCTGAAGTTATTGTTTGCAGTTTAATATGACAATGATCGAGCAGATGTTCTAGCGTTGATAGACACAATTCAAACATTGAACCTGAAGTGCATGATGTCACCATCTTGCACCACGTAATCACGGCCTTCAAGTCGCCAGGTGCCGGCTTCTTTTGCACCACGTTCACCTTGGTATCGAATGAAGTCCTCATAACTGATCACTTCAGCACGAATAAACCCTTTTTGAAAATCAGTGTGGATGGTGCCGGCTGCTTGATCAGCTGTGCTGCTTGCTGGCAGGGTCCAGGCACGCACTTCTTTGACACCTGCTGTGAAAAAGGTATTTAGATTCAGTAGGGTGTAACCTGTGCGCACAATGCGATTCAGGCCCGGTTCTTTCAGCCCAAGGTCTGCTAAAAAGAGGGCTTTATCGGATGGGTCAAGTAGGCTCATTTCTGCCTCAATTTTCGCACAGATAGAAATGATTTCAGAAGATTCTTCTGAAGCATAGGCTTGAATGTCTTTTAACTGTGTTTGTGCAAGCTCAGAAGGTGTTTCATCGATATTTGCAACATACATAACAGGTTTGATGGTCAGTAAATTCAACTGCCTTGCGTGTTCGATATGTGATTCAGATAAAGGTGCACGTCGTAGTGGTTTTTGACTCAGTGCTTCTTTGAGGGTGTTGAGTGATGCTAGCGTTTTGTGTGCAGCTTTGTCACCTGTTTTGGTTTGTCGTTGTGTTTTATCGATGACTTTTTCAACACAGTCCAGGTCTGCCAGACACAGTTCAGTTTCAATGGTTTGAATGTCATCGATGGGATTGACTTGACCGTGGACATGAATCACTTGGTTATCTTGATGACAGCGCACTACATGTAAAATAGCTTGGGTTTCTCGAATATGTGCTAAAAACTGATTGCCTAATCCTTCGCCTGTTGCGGCGCCAGCGACTAAACCTGCAATGTCGATGAAACGTACGGTGGTGGGGACAGTGCGATTGGGTTGTACTAATTCGACGATCTGATCCATGCGAGGATCTGGTACAGCGATCATGCCAACATTGGGTTCGATGGTGCAAAATGGATAATTTTCAGCCTCAATGCCGGCATTTGAAAGTGCGTTAAATAAGGTGGATTTTCCCACATTGGGCAGGCCAACGATACCGCATTGAAAACTCATGATGGGGGGTCCGTTTGAGTGTGTAGTGTGTGCATCACTGTTTCGAATTCTCCAGATAATAAAGATCCGATACACTGTAAGCTGAAGTTGATGTTTTCTTCAATAGCGCGTTGATCTGTAGTGCTGGGTGTGCTGAGTACGTAATCTTTGACAGCATCGGCATGGCCGGGGTGTCCTATTCCAATGCGAAGTCGATTGAATTGTTTTGAGCTTAAATGTTGTTCAATGCTTTTGAGTCCATTATGACCACCCGTGCCTCCGCCTATTTTCAAACGAATTTGACCTGGGAGGCGGTCAATGTCATCGTGAATGATGAGTATTTCTTCAGGTGTGATTTTATAGTATCGGGCAAGTTCACCTACAGCAATTCCACTTTCATTCATATACGTTGTAGAACAGCATAGGCGACAGTGTGCAGGGGGTGGCAATGTGGTTTGTGTTGTGTGGAAGCGCCCAACAGGTTTGAGCGATACATTGACATGTTTTGCCAGTGTGTTTGCCCACCAGATTCCAGCGTTGTGCCGTGTTTTGACATATTTTTGACCGGGATTGCCTAGAGCAATCATGAGCGCGAGGGGTGTGGACATCAGGATCAGCTGTCTGAGGTGGCTTCTGTGTCCTCGGCGGCTTGATCACCTTCTTCAGTGGCGGCTTCATCGCCTTCAAGTATAATTTCTTCCACCTCTTCAGGTTCTTCTGCCATGACTTTTGGCAGATGCACTGAAGCAACCAGAGGATTATGTTCTTCATCAATTTTGGCTGTCAGTTCGATTTTGTTAGGTAAAGATACTTCAGACATATGTAAAGTTTGATCCATTTCAAGGCCACTGATATTGACTTCAATGCACTCGGGGATATCTTGTGGCAAACATTTAATTTCAAGGGTGGTCATGGCGGCATTGAGGACGCCGTCTTCATCTTGAATGGCAGCACAGTCTTCTTCGCCTATAAATTTAATTGGAATAGAGATGACCATGGCTTCTTTGGCATCAATACGCTGAAAATCTAAGTGAAGGATTTGTTTTTTAACACTGTGTTTGGCGTGTGTTTTTAAAATCACTTTTAAAGGAGGCGCTTCATCAATGACCAGATGAAGTATTTGTGAGAAAAATCCCGGTTTAGCCATGGCTAGACTCACTTTATTATGGTCTAAACTGATCATCTGTTCTGATTTTTGTGCGCCATAAATGATAGCAGGGACACGGCCTTGAGCACGAAGACGGCGTGCATTCCGAGTGCCGTGCTGTGTGCGTGCTTGAGCAGATAAAGTAAATGTTGTTGACATGGGTCAAACTCCTAAGATGTTTCAGTAAATAATGAGCTTACAGATTGTTGGCGACTGATACGCATGATGGTTTCAGCCAATAAAGTGTCTAAGCTGATTTGACGAATTTTTGAACAGTTGAGGGCAGCTTTAGATAAAGGGATGGTGTCTGTGACGACCAGGGTCTTTAGGGCTGAATTCTCAATTGTTTCAATGGCGGATCCAGAGAGCACGGCATGGGTTGCATAGGCTGTTACAGCTACTGCGCCTTGATCTCTCAATTCAGCGGCAGCTTGACAGAGCGTGCCTGCTGTATCGACCATATCATCTACGATGATACAGTGTTGCCCCTTGACATCTCCAATCACATTCATGATTTGAACTTGATTGGCGCTGGGCCTGCGTTTGTCAATGATGGCTAAGTTTGTGTCGTTAAGTAATTTAGCGACAGCACGTGCCCGTACAACGCCGCCGACATCTGGGGATACAACTGCAATATCTTCCTTAATTTTTGTTCGAATATCCTGAATAAACAGTGAAGATGCGTAAATGTTATCAACCGGCATGTAGAAAAAGCCTTGGATTTGATCAGCATGTAAATCAATGGTAATGATTCGAGAAAAGCCCACCGAGGCGATCATATCAGCCACCACTTTGGCAGTGATAGGCACGCGTGCTGATCGAATACGTCGATCTTGACGGGCATAACCAAAATAAGGCATGACAGCGGTGATGCTGTTAGCAGAGGCGCGTCGACAGGCGTCTGCCATAATGATTAATTCCATGAGATTACTGTTGCAAGGTGCGCAGGTGGGTTGAAAGATGAAGATATCTTGCCCACGAACATTTTCTGAAATCTCAACTCTAATTTCACCATCGCTGAAGCGATCTACGATAGATGCGCCCAGGGTTAAGCCCAATTGATGGGCCACGCGCTCGGCCAGTTGTGGATTGGCATTACCAGAAAAGAGTTTCATGGGTTGGAATTCCTTGCTGTTTCGCATTTAACAGTATGGATGGGGTGCCAGGATTCGAACCTGGGAATGCTGGGATCAAAACCCAGTGCCTTACCACTTGGCGACACCCCATCAGTTACAACCGATCAATCACGCCATAATATCAGGACATTTGATCTTTTAGAAGAGACAATGATGAAAAATTAGATAGTTTAATTCTAGCAGACTATCTAAATAAATATGCTGCAACAGGTATAGAATATACTAAAATACTTAAACAAATAATTAAACAAAACTTATTACAAGATTT
>JAAZZZ010000189.1 GCA_014238985.1 Gammaproteobacteria bacterium | reverse complement strand
CTTATTTGCTAGATGCACTGGCACACAATTCAGACCACCCCGACACCCATATTGCCCTGGGCGCAGTGTATTTAAAATCAAACGAACAACAACAAGCCATCCTTCACTATCGCACAGCCTTGTCCCTCGATGCTACATTGGACGATGTACGCTATGTCCTGAATGCTATTGAAGATCAACCCACTCAATATGACCGTACACCCGATACCTACATTAAAAATCTATTCAATCAATATGCTGAACGTTTTGACCGTCATCTTATTGGCGAACTGGCGTATCAAACGCCACATATTTTGGCAACACAACTCGCAGATTATATGCCTAAAGGCAGCTTTCGCTTTGCACTTTACCTATGCTGTGGTACGGGTTTGGCTGCAAAAGCCTGCCAACACCTCGCCCAACACTTTACGGGTGTTGATTTATCTGAAGGTATGCTTGCTCAAGCTAAAAAAACCGATTTGTATCAACATTTAATTTGCGCTGAACTGATCGCATACTTAGAACATACAGAAACTGAACCTGTAGACCTCATATTGGCTGCAGATGTGCTGCCCTATTTTGGTGATTGCAGCAGATTGCTGCAGGCCATTTCAAATCGACTGGCCCCAAAAGGCATTCTTGCACTGAGTTATGAGCGTCTCAGCACATCAACACCCTTTCAATTACAAACCTGCGCACGCTATGCGCATTCACCTACACACCTTCAAAATTGTTTAGATCAGGCAAATTTATTGCTTGAAAACACAGCCCCTGTGACCTTACGACAACAAGACGAAAAGCCTGTCCCTGGGCAATGGCTGATTGCACGCAAACCTTCAATATAAAAAGATCAGCATTTCATTCACGGTCTAAAAAATACGTATTATGATCATCCGTATACATGCCTGATACCTGGCGATGATTAAAGTAACTGTAAATCACATTATGCTCGCTTGTTTTTTTCCATGTATCATACGCACGTATGACCTGTCGATTAAGATTAGGGAAAACACTACGCAAGGTATTGTCTAATTTAATACTATACCGATCTCTAAAATTAGGACTGGCAATTGCATTAAACACCATCACCCCTTGAGGGGATAAAGCCCTTTTAACAGATCGAAAAAATTCTTGTGTGATTAATTGAGGTGGAATCGAGATGACATTACTGTAAGCATCCAGCACGATTAAGTCATACTGCTTGGATGTATGTCTCAAAAATGCACGTGCAGGCATCACTTTAAAGTGTTTATTTCGACCCAGTTTTCTTTTTAAAAGATAAGTTTCTGAGATGCGTTTTAAGCTTGAATCAATATCTACAAAGGTATAATCATGCTGTGTATCATTGAGTCCTAACGTAAACCCACCTGCACCAATAATTAAAATTGATTTACCTGGACCTAAAGAACGAATAAATTGCCGCTCTACATACTGAAGATATGGAAACATTTTTAAAAATACAGGAGAGTATTTAGAAGAACTGCTACGATTAATGCTTAAGATACGAGCATCTTTTTCATGTTTAACAGGCCATATTTGAATCGTGCTGTAGTTATTATTTTCAATAATCTGAGCATGCTTCATGATAAAATGATTATTAAATATAATCGCAATACTGGCTAT
>JAAZZZ010000188.1 GCA_014238985.1 Gammaproteobacteria bacterium | reverse complement strand
AAATGAATAGACAGTGTCTATGATAGATTGTGTAAAACACTGTTGCTCGGTGTGAAAATTTTTTTAATTTTTCTAGAAGAGTGAATGACTGTTTGGGGGAGGTTGTATGATTTTTTTAAAATCGTTTCATGAATGGGCAACAATCGTTAGTGTTTTAAAATCAAGAATTGCAAATGTGCTGAGCGCATTTTAGAGTAATCAATTTTAAACAGGATGTAGCGATGTCTATCTTAGATTGGGACCGTATTCGTTCTGCAGAGGTGTGTTTAGATCCATATCCGCATTTTATTGCGCATCAAACGCTTTTAGAATCTAAAACAGCGCATGTCAGCGAATCTTTCCCAAATTTGCCATTTGCTGGACTTTTACCATTGCAGCACGTGAAAAATGTAGGTGGATTTAAAGCCTTGATGGATGATTTAAGCAGCGAAGCCTTTAGCGCCTTGATGGGTGAAAAATTTGGAATGGATTTAAGCAATAATGTGCCTTTGATCACTGTGCGGGCGCGTGCACGTATGCGAGATGGCCGTATACATGTTGATACCCCTGATAAGAAAATTTCAATTTTACTCTATCTAAATGATGAGTGGTGTACAGAAGGGGGCTGTTTACGTGTTTTGAGAAATGGTACAGATCTTGAGGATTATGTTGCAGAAATTCCGCCAGTGATGGGCACGATGTTTGTGTTTAAAGTAACAGATAATTGTTGGCATGGACATGCTCCGATACAAGGAGTACGTAGGGCAGTGATGTTAAATTACATGTCAGATCAAGCAAGTTACGATAAACATTTAAAAAAGCATTGTCGCAGTGCAGTTTGGAAGAAAGTACGACACCGTTTAAAAATACCGGCTTAGATCATGATTTGTTTGATCAAAAGATCATTCTACAGTGACCGATTTTGCAAGATTGCGTGGTTGATCGATTTCACAGCCACGGTTCATGGCGACATAATAAGCCAGCAATTGGTAGGCCAGGGCAAATACCATGGGCGCGGTTTCTTTGGAGCATTCAGGTAATTCAAGATTCAATGCCTTTGGGAATGTTTGTTTGATGAGTGGTTGGCCTTGATGAAAAATCAGCAATAACCCATTGCGCGCAGAAATTTCTTCAAGGTGCGTGAGGTGTTTTTCAATGGGGCTGCCTGCCATGACAGTGGCACACACAGGCAACTGTTTGTCAATGAGCGCGAGTGGACCATGTTTGAGTTCTCCAGAAGCATAGGCGTGTGCATGAATATAACTGATTTCTTTGAGCTTGAGTGCGGCTTCTTGTGCCGTGGGATAGCCTAGGTGTCGACCGATGAAAAAAACCTGTTCATGTTGAGCCAGTGTTTCTGCAAGTGTTTTAATTTTATTGGTTAACGCCAATACGGTGTCTGCGGCTTTGAGTGTTTCATCAAATGCATGCGTTGTGTGATCTGACCAATGAGAGGCTAATGCGAAGAAGACCCATAATTGAGCGGTGAAGGCTTTGGTGGAGGCCACGCCAATTTCAGGACCACAGAGCAAAGGTAAGCAATGGTCTGTTGAATGTGCGAGTGCGCTGTGAGGCACATTACATAAGCTAAGTGTCGATGCATAGCCCATTTTTTTTGCTTTGCGTAGATCA
>JAAZZZ010000187.1 GCA_014238985.1 Gammaproteobacteria bacterium | reverse complement strand
AGGGATAGTACATTACCTTTTACTGTGAATGCAGCTGGTGAAGTGTATTACACGGGTTCTGGGTTTGATCATGAAAATACAGCGTCATATAGCTTCGATGTGGTTGCTACCTCTGGGAGTAACACGGTTACAAAAGCTGTGACATTGACCGTGAATGATGTTGATGAAAATGCCCCGGTATTTACGAGTACATCTCCTGTGTCATTAAGCATTGATGAAAATGATGCGGCAGAAACGTTTACACCGGCATTTGCAGCGACAGATGCTGATGGTGTTAATAATACGGTCACATATAGTTTAGACACAGATGCGCCCACGGGATTCTCCATTACTGCAGATACAGGTGTTTTGAGTTATGCGGATAGTGCGGGTTTGGATGCTGAGACTGCTACAAGTCATGTGTTCAATGTAATTGCGACATCTAATGGTGTTGAAACAAAACAAGCAGTCACTCTGACTGTGAGTGATGTGGATGAATCTAATGTTGCTTTTGATGATGCAACTTACAATTTCACATTGGATGAAAATACAGATTCTACGGCAAGTCCAACATATGAAGTCTCTGCAACAGATGCTGATGTTAATTCAGATATTTCTTATTCTATTACTGACTCATCTGTTCCGTTTTCTATTGATGCAGACTCGGGGGACATTTCTTATACAGGTAGTGGTGTTGATCGTGAAACAACATCTTCCTTTAGTTTCACCGTTAGTGCTGTTGATACTAGTGTTAGTAATGCTGTTGCTGCTACGGCAACGGTTAATATCGCTGTCAATGATATTAATGAAGTGCCCGTGGTTTCTGACCCAATTACAGATCGGAATGTCAAAACAGGGGTTGTGGATACCGTTGATCTTACAGCTATATTTAGTGATGAAGATGCTGGTGCGGTGCTTACTTATAGTGCTACTGCAGTTAGAACTTCTGGTACGGGTTCTTCGCCATCGTTGACAATCGATGCGGCTGGTGTGTTGAGTATTGATACGTCATCATTGTCTGTAGCTGATGAGGGTGCGTATACAGTTGAGATTACGGCTACTGATGGATTGTTGAGTGTGTCTTATAGTTTTGTTTTAACTTTGACTAATGATAATGCCCCGGTATTTACAGGAACGCCTTATGCTTTTAATTTGGCTGAGAATGATGTTGACCATGTTTTTGCTACAATTGCTGCTACGGATGCCGATGGTGATGTTATTGCGTTTTCTCTTGTTCCTGCTCCAGGTGCTACTGAGGTTCCTGCTGGTTTTGAGATAAGCTCTACTGGTGTGTTTAGTTATGATGGTGTAGGGATTGATCGTGAAGCTCTTCCTGCGGATGGGGTTATTGTTGTTTGGGTGCGGGCTGAATCTAATGGGGTAACTGTTTTTGAGAGCGTACAAATTACGGTAACGGATGTTGATGATAATGATCCTGTCTTTACTCAGACAACGTTGGATGCGTTTGCTGCTTTAAGCATTGATGAGAACCTTGATGCTAGTGGGACTGCTGTTTCTCTTGTAACGGTGGTAGCAACAGATGCTGATATTGTAAACTTAGATGAAGATATTACCTATGCTCTGGATAATAGTACGCTTGCAGACCTTTCTATTGATGCAGGCACAGGTGAAA